>CAZGZH010000224.1:0-3896 GCA_964529645.1 uncultured Flavobacteriaceae bacterium | reverse complement strand
GGGTCTTTTTTATCCTTGTCTTTGTCTTTGCCACCCTTGTCTTTATCTTTGTTTTTTTTGTCCTTGTCTTTGTTGTTTTTATCTTTATTATTCTTATTTTTTTTGTTCTTATCGTTTTTGTTCTTTTTATTTTTCTTTTGCCGATTTAGTTTTTTCTGAAGTAATTTTTGTGCTAAAGCCAAATTATAGCGTGTATCTTCATCTTCTGGAGCATTCCTAAGGGCGTTTTTAAAAGCTTCTACAGCTTTGCTGTATTGCTTTTGTTGCATTTGTAAATCGCCAATATTATGATAGGCTTGTGCTTTGTCTTGTTTGGTTTTGGCCAGTTTGGCATTGAGTTCAAATTGCGGCAAGGCATCTTTGTAATTCTTTTGTTTGTAAATGGCATTTCCTAAATTAAAAATAGCTTTAGAATAGTCGCTATTTTTATCTATAGCTTTTTTGTACAAGGCCTGCGCTTCGCTGTAATTTTTTGCAGCGTATTGTTTGTTGCCGGCTCTCAATAAAAAGCGTGCTTCGGCTATGTCTAAAGGCTTCTCCTTTTTCTCTTGAGCCATTAATAGAGCGCTAAAACTTATAAATAGTATGACGACTAATCTTTTCATTTTGCTTCGTTAAATAAATCTATTTTTTTCAACCATTTTGTTTTCTTTTCCATCATAAAACTGTCAGCAATTAAAAACAATAATGCAAAAGCAATAAACCATTGAAACTGGTCTTTATAATCTGAAAATTGTTTGGTTTCAAACTTGTGTTTTTGTGCGTTTACAATAATATCTTCAATGTATTTTACAGGTTTGTCTGTAATGTTGCCATCAATAAATGCACCTTTGCCTTCTTTGGCAATTTTTTGAAGGATATCTGCATGACGTTTTGATATAACAACATCGCCTTTTAGGTCTTTTTTATAGCCAGAAAAAATGCCATTTACACGCATAGGTATGGGCTTTCCTTTTTCTGTGCCAATGCCTACTGTAAATATTTTTATACCTTCGTCTGCTGCTTTTTTTGCCAAACTTTCAGACTGATTTTCGTGATCTTCGCCATCTGATAGAATTACCAAAAATTTATTTGTTTGGTCTTTATTGTTGTAAAAAGTCAGGGCGCGATTTATAGCTTCGTTTATGGCTGTTCCTTGAGAGGAAACCATATCTGGATCGGCGCTTTGAAGAAACATTTTACCAGCAGCTAAATCGGTTGTAATAGGCAATAAAGGATAAGAATTACCTGCGTAAATAATAATACCAACGCGGTCGCTACCCAATTTGTCAATTATTTTAGTGACTATTTGTTTGGCTTTTTCTAAACGATTTGGCGCAATATCTTCGGCCAGCATACTTTTTGATACATCTATTGCAAAAACAACATCTACCCCTTCGCGTTTAATGGTTTTGAGTTTTATCCCCATTTTAGGATTTACCAAAGCCAAAATCATAAAACTAAACACAAAACACAAACTTATAAGTTTTAAAGTCGCTTTAAACAAAGAGGTGTCTGGACTCAGTTTTTTAAACATTTCTGGATTGGCATAATTTTTCTGTTTGCGTTTTTTTAGCCATAGCGACACGAGAAAGACGATAACAATTATAGGAATTGTTATAAATAAAAAGAAATAAATAGGTTCTTCTAATCTGTACATAGTCTCTTTCTAAATTAAACTTCTAAATAATGTAAAACGCATAAAGCCTTCTATAAATAATAGCACCCCTGCCAATATGAGCAATAGGCGGTATTTTTCTGAAAAATTATAATACTTAAATTCTTCTATTTTGGTTTTTTCAAGCTTGTTAATCTCGTCATAAATGGCCGATAAATTCTTGTTATTTGTAGCCCTAAAATATTTACCTTCTGTTTGCGTGGCTATGTATTTAAGCAAAACTTCATCAATTTCAACTTTAGCATAATCAAATTTTAGTTTTCCAGTTATATCTTTAGATACAGGAAATAAAGCCATGCCGTTGGTTCCAAGACCAATTGTATAAACTTTTATACCCAAATTTTTGGCCAATTCTGTCGCTGTTCTAGGATCTACAAAACCTGTGTTGTTTACACCATCGGTAAGGAGGATTATAACTTTTGTTTTAGCTTTACTGTCTTTTAATCTATTTACAGCAGAACCCAACCCCATACCTATGGCTGTGCCTCCTTCTAATTCGCCCCAGTGCAATCTCCTAATGGTATTTATAACTATGCGTTTATCACTCGTTATGGGGGTTTGTGTAAAACTTTCGCCGGCATAAACCACTATACCAATACGGTCGTTTGGACGTTCGTTTACAAAACGCTCTGCTACTTTTTTAAGTGCTTCTAGGCGATTTGGTTTTAAATCGCGTGCCAGCATACTGGCCGATACGTCAATTGCCATTACAATATCTATTCCTCTTACAGTTTTTGTTTTTTTACTAACAGCTACATTCCGTGGTCGTGCCAAAGCTAAAATAAGCAAACTCAAAGCTGTTAAGCGCAAAATATATAACAGCGGTTTGAGTCTTGTAAGAAAAGAGCCTTGTATTTTATAAGCCTTAATATTGGGTGTTTTTAGCGTTGCTTGGTCATTTTTGCGATTCATATAAAACCAAAACCCAATAAAAGGCACTAAAATCAAAAGCCACAAAAATTCCGGATTTGCAAATTCAAAATTAGACATCATTTTCCTCCTTCTTTTCTTTAGGTTTTAAACCGTTTAAAATAAATTCGGCTACCAATCTATCGGCTTGAGATAAAGCCAAATCGGGTTTGTATTTTGCGAATTTTACCAAATCGGCTTCTTTTAATAACTGACTCAATTTAGCAATTGTTTCTTCGTCAATAGCCAATTTACTAGCCATATTAAAATCGGTTATGGTAGTTAGTAATTCGTCTGTTGTAGATTCTAGAGCTGGTATGTTTAAATCGGCTTCAATATAACGGCGAATAATATCGGTAAGTTCTATATAAAAAACCTTGATCTTTTGCTCTTTTATAAGGTGTTTGCTGTCTAATTCTTTCAAACTATTCATAGCAATTATAAAAGGAGGAACAGCTGGTTTTTCTATCAGTTTTATCACTTTTTTGCGCAATAAAAAGTACAAGCCAATAGCCATTAAAACCAAGGCACCAATAAGCCACCACAAATAAGGACGGGCATCAATTAAAGCAAAAGGCTCTTTTTTAATAGGCTTTATGGGAAATAATTTTTGTTTTGTGGTATCAACTTTTACTGTGTTGACATTTATAACAATAGAATCTGTTAAAAATACTTTGTTATTGAGTAATACTTTTTGTTGCGGAATGACCCATTTACCACTGTCAAAACTTGTTAAAAGATATTTTTTTAAATAGCTATTGGGTAAAGTGTCAACAGCGCTTTCTAAGACTTCAATTTTTCCTAATTTATCTTTCAGAACAGGAAAGTTAACAGTGTCTTTTTTATTAACACTTAAGCTTAAATTAAACTGTTCGCCAATGCGGATTGATGTTGTATCTATTTTGACAGTAACAGGTTTTGCTTCTTGCGAAAATCCGTAAAAAGAACACAGCAAGACAAGGATAATATGTAGTTTTTTTAATATCATCTAGCGCCTTTTTGTTTAAAATACAACAATAATTTTTTCACGTAGCTTTCGTTAGTCTCTGTATTTATAAAGCCAGCCCCACTGCGTTTAAAAGCATTTTCGAAATAGTCTTTTTGTTTTAGATAATGACTTTTATAGGCCTTGCGCACTTTACCAGAGGCAGTGTTTACCAAAAGCACTTCATTAGTTTCGGCATCTTGCATGGTTACCATCCCTAAATTGGGTATTTCGGCTTCTCTTTTGTCAAAAATTCTAATACCCGTTACATCGTGTTTGTTGCCAATTATTTTAAGGGTTTGTTCGTAATCGTCATCTATAAAATCTGATAGCACAAATAAAATT
>CAZGZH010000223.1:0-3909 GCA_964529645.1 uncultured Flavobacteriaceae bacterium | reverse complement strand
ATCGGCTAAAAAAATTGACAGCCTCACCAAACAACGCGACAATGCCTATTTTAATTTAGGTCTTATTTATAAAGAGCAATTTAAAGAATACACCTTAGCTACAGACAAATTAGAAAAGCTCCTTACTTTTAGCCCCGACAGTAATTTGGTTTTGCCAACACATTATCATTTATACAAAACATTTAGCCTGATTGACAGTACAAAAGCGGCCATTGAAAAAGATTTTATCACAACAAATTTTCCTAAATCACATTACGCACAAATTATAAATAACCCCAACAAAAATCTTGTTTTTACGGATGAGAATGCGCCAGAAACAAAGTATAAAAATGTGTATAATTACTACCAAGAAGGTAATTATTTAAAAGTTGACAGTTTAACAGTTGTGTATCTAAAAACCTACCAAGGCTTACCAATTATACCAAAATTTAAGTTGTTAAGAGCTTATGCTATTGCCAAGTTAGATGGCCTAAAAGAGTTCGACAAAGCGATTCGCCGCATCTCTTTTGAATACCCCAATACAATTGAAGGTAAAAAAGCAAAAAAAGTCCACCAAGATCTTAAAAAAGAACTCAGTAAAGCCGATAATTTTAAGTTTAAGAAAAACAAAAGTTGGTATCTGGCTTTACAAGTTTCAAATGACACCGATGTTTCTAAAATGACATTTAATTTTAGAACAATTATTTACGAAGAAGAGTTTACAAATTTAAAACTCGTTACAAAACCTTACAACAGAAGTACAAAACTGTTTTTAATAAAAGGCTTTGCCAGCGAATTTGCCACGCAAGATTTTACAAAATTTGTTCATGAAAAATACAAAAATGTTATGTCAAATGATTTTTTTGTAATTTCGCAGTCTGCTTACAATAAAATACAGCAGCACAAAAACTTAAGTGTTTATTTAAAAACTATCGAAAAACCAAAAAATTAAAATCATGTTTTCAGACAAAAAACAACCTACCATAACCCAAAACACAGACAGAAATATAATTGGCAAAGGCACTTCTATAACAGGCGACTTGGTATCTGAAGGTGACTTTAGAATTGATGGTGCCGTAGACGGTACTATTAAAACTTCAGGCCGTGTTATTATTGGCAAAGACGGTGTTGTAAAAGGGACTGTTGAGTGTAATTTTGCCGATGTTGAAGGCGAATTTACAGGAAAAATCATAGTTAATCAGTTACTTACTTTAAAGGCTTCTTCAACCATTACAGGCGAAACTATTATAGGTACTTTAGCTGTAGAGCCAGGGGCTACTTTTGTCAATACAACTTGTACTATGAAAGGCACAGTAAAAGAACTCAACAAAGATGAGCAATCTGAAAAAGCCGAAAAAACAGCTTAAAAATTATTTGCAATTTACCGGATTAGCTTTTCAGATGGGTATTACATTCTATGCCGCTGCCTATTTTGGAAAAAAATTAGATGCACACTACAAGCTAGACAAAAATTACATCACGCTTAGTTTTATTATTATAGGGATGGTTTTATCATTGTACCTCATTATAAAACAATTAAACCGTCTCAATAAAAAGTAAAAATGAAAAGTGTTTTAGGTTTTGGTTTAAAATTATTTGCAGTATTGATAAGTACTTTTCTCATTCAGCTCTTTATACTACATAAATTAGAACAACCCTTATTCGGTAATTATATAATTCAAGGCTATTTGTTAAATTTTTTTATTGCCTTAATTATCTACCTATTTATTTACAATTTTAGGGAGGTTTTAAAATATCAAATAGGCTTTATTTTTATAGGAGGTAGCTTTATAAAATTCCTACTTTTCTTTATAATTTTTTATCCGCATTACAAAGAAGACGATGTGATTTCTAAAGCAGAATTTGCAGCATTTTTCATTCCCTATGTTATTTGCTTAGTAATTGAAACACTATCGATTATTAATATTTTAAAGACTTTAGAATTTAAAAATCCCAAAAGCTAAAAAACCTTAAAATTTATAAAAAAAAGGTTTTTTGTTCTGCTAGTAAAATCCTACATTTGCAAAAATTTTACAGTCACTATTATTTGTCTGATATGCAAAAGAATATTTTTAGAAACTTTTTACTGATTTCATTCGTTTTATTTAGCCTCAACAGCTTTTCTCAACATGAATCAGAAGTCCAAAAATCAGAACATCAAACAGAACAAAAAGAAGTCAAAAACGATCTTAAAACAGAGATAAAAAAAGACATCAGACACCATGTAAAAGATTCTTATTATTTCGATTTTAATTCAGACACAGAAACAGGAGAATACCACGGCTTTTCATTACCCATAATTCTTATAGACAATGGCTTTCATATCTTTATGGCGTCTAAGTTTGAACACGGTAAAAAAGTAGCCGAAGTTAGTGGCAATTACTACAAATTATATCACAATAAAATTTACAAAACAGATGCAGCAGGTGTCATTACTTTAGATGAACACCATCATCCTACAAATGCTAAACCTTTAGATTTTTCTATTACAAAGGGTGTTTTTAGTATTTTAATAGTGTCATTAATTTTATTTTTAATATTTAGCAATTTGGCTAAATCGTATGCTAAAAACGGTTCTATTCCTACAGGAGTTGGTCGCTTTTTCGAGCCTATCGTAATTTATATTAGAGACGAAGTTGCCATCCCAAGTATTGGCGCAAAAAAATATAAAAGATATATGCCCTTTTTATTAACTGTATTCTTTTTTATATGGTTCTCTAATTTAATTGGTATCACACCATTTGGTATGAATATTACCGGTAATTTAGCTGTTACAGCTGCCTTAGCGATGATAACCTTTTTAATCACCCAATTTTCATCAAATAAAAATTATTGGAAACATATTTTTTGGATGCCGGGTGTACCCATTCCAATGAAAATAATTTTAGCACCTATTGAATTGTTAGGTGTCTTTATAAAACCTTTTGCTTTGATGATGCGTTTGTACGCTAATATTTTTGCAGGACACATTGTTATTTATAGCATTTTAGGTTTATTATTTGTATTTAAAAGTTATATAGGAGGAACTTTAAGTTTTGGATTGGCGCTTGTAATTTCTATTTTAGAATTACTAGTCGCTATTCTACAAGCTTATATTTTCACCATGTTATCTGCTTTGTATTTTGGTTTTGCAACCGAAGAACACAGCGAAGAACACTAAAATTGAATGTTTAATTAATTAATATATATATTATGGAGATTCCAGTAATGGTAGGCGCAGGCCTAATTGTAATAGGTGCAGGTATAGGTATCGGTAGAATCGGTGGCTCTGCCATGGACGCTATTGCTCGTCAACCTGAAGCCTTCGGGAAAATTCAAACTGCTATGCTAATTGCAGCAGCCCTTGTTGAAGGTCTTGCTTTTGCAGCATTGTTTGCAGTTTAATTTTAAAAAATAAAAAGCTGTAACGGTTGGTTACAGCTTTTTATTAAATTTTAAAACAAATTAAATTTAATTATGGAAAAATTAATAAACGACTTTTCATACGGATTGTTTTTTTGGCAATCGCTTTTATTCATAGCACTATTATTGCTTTTGAGAAAATATGCTTGGAAACCTATTTTAAATTCTATTGACGAAAGAGAAAAAGGGATTGAAGAGGCCTTAAACGCTGCCGAAGAGGCTCGTAAAGAAATGCTAAATTTAAAATCGGCTAACGAAGCTATTTTAAAAGAAGCACGTCTTGAACGCGAAAAACTCTTAAAGGACGCTCGTGACATTAAAAATAAAATGATTTCTGATGCTAAAGATGAGGCACAAGAACAAGCCAATAAAATGATATCTCAAGCACGCGAAAGTATTACCAACGAAAAACAAGCTGCTATTGTTGATTTGAAAAATCAGGTAGCCGAATTGTCTATAGATATTGCTAAAAAAGTAGTGCAACAAGAACTTTCTAACGAAGATAAACAAGTTTCTTTAATAGAAAAA
>CAZGZH010000222.1:0-3912 GCA_964529645.1 uncultured Flavobacteriaceae bacterium | reverse complement strand
TTAGCGGGGCCTGTTGTAGCCGCCGCGGTCATTTTACCGCCTAAATTTAAGCATCCTTTATTAAATGATTCTAAGCAACTTACAGAAAAAAACAGATTGTTATTGCGACCTATTATAGAAAAAGAAGCCTTGGCTTTTGGTGTGGCTTTTATAGACGAAAAGGTTATTGACAAAATCAATATTTTAAATGCGTCAATAAGCGCTATGCATGCCTCAATAGATAAATTGAAAGTACAACCGCAATTTATAATAGTCGATGGCAATAAATTTAAACCTTTTAAAGACATTCCACACAAAACTATTGTTAAGGGCGATGCAAAATTTATGAGTATAGCTGCGGCAAGTGTTTTGGCTAAAACGTATCGGGATGATTTTATGAAAGAGTTACGTCAAAAATTCCCTGAATACGATTGGAATAAAAACAAAGGCTATCCCACAAAACAACACCGCGACGCCATCAGACAATTTGGTATAACATCTTGGCATCGCAGGTCGTTTAGGTTATTGCCAGAGCAATTAAAATTAGATATTTAATTGCCGCACTGTTCGTTACCACTATTTATTATTTCTGTGTATAGCGTGGCCGAAATGTATTGTGGCGTATAGGGAACACCGTTTAAAGTTAGCTGATTTGTGTAACTGCGTAAATGATTTCTAGAACCACATTTTAAGTTGTCGTAAACATTTAGAATTGTTGCATTTTGTGTTCTAGATTCAAATGTTGTAATATCATTTATATCTAAATCTTCTATGGTAGCGCCAACTTTTAAAGCTTCAACCAAAGAAATAGCAGATTGCGCTGTTAAATTGTTATAGAGTGTTTGTAGCGTGGCATTGGCAAAAACACCGCGTTGTGTACTGGCAGGATCTTCTAAATTATAAATATTTAAGAGCGTTAATACTTGATCCATGTGTTGTTGTTCACTTCCAGAAATATTGCTAAAAATAGATGTTCCATAAAGGTCGTATGCATAAAGATAGACATCTTTTGCCAATTTTTCTTCTTCTCTTAATACGGTTAAATCTGCTTGTTCTTGTGCAGATAGCGTATTTGAAACTGTTGCATCTGTTATAGACTCATTGTCCGAACTCGAACACCCCGTCAGACCTAAAGATAGGAATGATACTAAAATAATAATTGATAATTTTTTCATGATTTTTGAATTTTAAAATTAAAATGATTTACTTATTGGGTTCAAATATCATACCCTGCTAGATTTAAACAGGTAACAGAAGTTACACGTAAATTTTTTTTAAGTTTTTTTTAAGAAAAATGGAAAACTATGTGAAATGCTTGTAGGTAAAGGCGCTAGCTGATAAACCGTTTACACAAATGTTGTTTCAAAAATTTCAGAGAAACAGTGTATTATCTTAGATTTAACCTCATTTTGGTCAACGGGTTTTCCCAACTCAGCCTGCATAGAAGTTACCGCTTTACCACGGATGCCACAGGGAATAATATGATCAAAAAAGCCTAAGTCTGTATTGACGTTTAGGGCAAATCCGTGCATGGTTACCCAACGACTGCTACGAACACCTAAAGCACAAATTTTACGCGCAAAGGGCGTCCCTACATCTAACCAAACACCTGTTTCACCGTCGCTACGGGTTCCTTTTATATTGTATTCTGCCAAAGTTTTAATAATTGTTTCTTCAAGATAACGCATATATTTATGGATATCTGTAAAGAAATTATCGAGGTCTAAAATAGGGTAGCCCACAATTTGACCAGGCCCGTGATAGGTAATATCGCCCCCGCGATTTATTTTGTAAAAAGTCGCGCCTTTGGCTTTAAGTTGTGCTTCTGTAAGGAGTAAATTATTAAAATCGCCACTTTTACCCAAGGTGTAAACATGGGGGTGCTCTACAAATAGAAAGTGATTTTTTGTAGGGATATTTAATTTTCCGTCTCTGTTCTGACGTTTAATTTTAACAATAGCGTCAAACAGTGTTTCTTGATATTGCCATGTGGCTTTGTAGTCTTTTAAGCCGAGGTCTTCTAAAAGAATTTGTTGCATTACCTATCGGGATTGTTTAAAATAACCAAAGCCGCTATGACGCCTGGAATCCAGCCGGCACAGGTTAAAAGAAAAACGATTATTATAGAGCCACAACCTTTACCTATAACAGATAAGGGCGGAAAAATAATTGCCAATATAACGCGCCAAATACTCATTGTTTATTTTTAACAAAGGTCTAAAAAAAAAGCGGACTAAAAAAGCGTCAAAAATTAGCTAAAAATTATAGTATCTTTGCTTACTTACCAATTAAAGATGACTAATTTTAGACAGAAAAAACTCAATCCGTGGCATTATTTGCTGTTGTCTTTTGCTTTTTTAATTATTATAGGCGCCTTAATTTTAACGCTTCCAGACATGCGAACGATCAATCCGTTAACTTTTATAGATGCCTTATTTACAGCCACAAGTGCCGTTTGTGTTACGGGTTTAATTGTGGTGAGCACAACAGAATTTAGCCTATTGGGGCAAATAGTTTTATTGCTTTTAATGCAGTTAGGTGCTATTGGTATTATGACTATTACCACGTCGTTAATACAATTAATTCGCGGGAATTTAGATTTAGAACAACGCCTGTCTTTTTCACAATTACAAGACAGTATAAATTTAAAAAGCAGTGATGGTGTTTTACATTTTATTTTGCGGATTACTTTTATAACAGAATTTATTGGCGCTGCTCTTATAAGTTTAGGCTTTTATTTGCAAGGCTTACCTCTTAAAAAGGCAATTTATCACGGTGTTTTTCAATCGGTTTCTGCCTTTTGTAATGCGGGTTTCTCTTCTTTTGACGACAGTTTAATTGGCACACATTGGTTGGTAAAATATACCGTTATGGCCTTGATAATAATTGGAGGTTTAGGCTACTTTGTTATTTATGAGGTCTATCACAATAGGAAATTTAAAATGCGTTTTAGTTTACATACTAAAATAGTGGTTTATACATCTTTGTTTTTAATTGTGGCAGGCGCTTTTTTTATATTTTTAGTCGAGAATAACTCAGGTATTACCGACAGTCTTTTTCAGTCTGTTACGGCACGTACCGCCGGATTTAATTCGGTAAACTTAAATAGTATGCATTTAGTGAGTTTGGTAGTAATTACACTATTAATGTTTGTAGGGGCGTCGCCAGGTTCTACGGGGGGCGGTATTAAAACAA
This sequence comes from uncultured Flavobacteriaceae bacterium, assembly GCA_964529645.1. Taxonomy (GTDB): domain Bacteria; phylum Bacteroidota; class Bacteroidia; order Flavobacteriales; family Flavobacteriaceae; genus CG1-02-35-72. Next base: position 738 of record CAZGZH010000222.1, on the reverse strand, counting down.
CCACTTTTTTTATTGTAAACTATTCTATTGTTAAAGTTTTACGTGGCGAAACCACTATTAATATTTTTAACAGACATATTACCCATAAAATAATTTTACGCGCTTTGGCTTTGGTAATAGTCTATTTTATGACCATTGTAGTAGCGTCAGTTTTATTGTTGTTAAAATATCCATTCGACTTTTTCGATACCTTTTTCGAAGTTATCTCGGCTTTGGGCACTGTAGGATTGAGTTTAGGTATTACCGCACAACTAGGGATGTATGGAAAAATAATCATAATTTTGTGTATGTTTTTAGGCCGTATTGGCCCAGCAACATTGGCAATGATTACTTTGCGTAAACAAAAAGAAATAAAAATTAAATACCCCGAAGATAGGGTAGTATTAGGATAATATTATGGCAAAAGATATTTTAGTAATTGGTCTCGGTACTTTTGGTTATGCCTTAGCCGTTAAGCTGTACGAAAATGGCAATAAAGTTATGGCTATTGACAAAGACGAACATTTGGTCAATCAGATTAAAGATGACGTGACTGTGGCGCTTACCGCTGATGTTACCGATTTAGAAGTATTAGAACGTATTGACGCCGCCAAATTCGATTATATTGTGTTAGGCACCAGTAGCAGTTTAGAAACGGGCGTTTTAACATTGACACATTTAAAAAAATTAAAAGTCAAAAATATTATAGCCAAAGCCAATACACATCTCCAAAAAGAAGTGATGATTAAATTAGGCGCT
>CAZGZH010000221.1:0-3915 GCA_964529645.1 uncultured Flavobacteriaceae bacterium | reverse complement strand
CAACATAAGGCACATAATTTTTATTGAGCTCAGGATCAAAATATTGTAATTTTTTACCAGAGTGTTTTTGGTGACTGCTTAAATCGAAATCAGTTCTAGAGTGAATACCTTCTAACTCTTTAAATCCAAAGGGGAATTTAAATTCAATATCGGCGGCAGCATTGGCGTAATGTGCCAATTTATCATGGTCGTGGAAACGGTAATTATCTTCTCCTAAGCCAAGCGATAAATGCCATTTTAAACGGCGTTCTTTCCATTGTTCGTACCATTTAAGTTCATCGCCAGGGCGGACAAAAAATTGCATTTCCATTTGTTCAAATTCGCGCATTCTAAAAATAAATTGCCGTGCCACAATCTCGTTTCTAAAAGCTTTACCCGTTTGGGCAATACCAAATGGCACTTTCATCCGACTCGATTTCTGTACATTTAAAAAGTTGACAAAAATACCTTGGGCTGTTTCAGGACGCAAGTATAAATCCATCGTATTTTCTGCAGAAGCGCCCAATTTTGTACCAAACATCAAATTGAATTGTTTAACATCTGTCCAGTTGCGAGAGCCCGAAAGGGGACAGGCAATTTCTAATTCTTCAATAAGCGCTTTAACATCGGCTAAATCCTCTTTTTCAAGAGATTGCCCCATGCGTTTTAAAATAGCATCACCTTTTTCTTTGTAACCTTTTACACGGGCATTAGTCGCCATAAATGCGGCTTTATCAAAAGCATCGCCAAAACGCTTGGCGGCTTTTTTCACTTCCTTTTCTATTTTGTTATCGAGTTTAGCTACGTAATCTTCTATTAAGACATCCGCACGATAGCGTTTTTTAGAATCTTTATTGTCAATTAATGGATCGTTAAAAGCATCAACGTGTCCAGAAGCTTTCCAAGTAGTTGGATGCATAAAAATAGCAGCGTCTAAACCTACAATATTGTCGTTCATTTGCACCATAGCTTGCCACCAATAATTGCGAATATTGCGTTTGAGCTCTACACCATTCTGACCGTAATCATATACAGCACTTAAACCGTCATAAATTTCACTCGATTGAAAAATGAATCCGTATTCTTTAGCGTGTGCTATGACTTTTTTAAATTTATCTTGTTCTGCCATTTTATTTTAACTCTAATTTTTTAACGCTGCTAAATTACAAATTTTAACGCTCAGTGTTTATATAAAATAAGGCTTTTAAGAGTTGCAAAAAATTCCTACTTTTATAACATCCCTCTCAGCAATTTATGTTTGTATTTTGTATGAGATTTTTTAAAGATTTATACTACGTTTTATTTCCAGAGAGATGTGTGTCTTGTGAGGAAACATTGCTCGATTCGGAAAAAATTTTATGTACGCATTGTCTTCACGATACACCCTTTGCGGGGTTTACGGATGTTGAAGGTAATAGCGTAGAAAAGTCATTTTATGGACGTGTTCCCATTCAATCAGCTACAGCTTTATTACTTTTTTACAAAAAAGGACGCGTACAGCAACTCATTCATCAATTAAAGTATAAAGGTAATCAAGAGATTGGGGCTTATTTTGGCGCCTGGTTGGGGTGTGAATTACAAAATTCTAAAAGGTTTAAGGCTATAGATTTTGTGCTACCTATTCCTTTGCATCCTAAAAAATTGAAGCAAAGAGGTTATAACCAAGTAGCAAGATTTGGACGAACTATTGCAAATGCTATTGGGGCGCGATATGTTGATGATAAACTGATTAAAGTAACTTCAACAGTTTCGCAAACACATAAACACCGCACAGAGCGTGTTAAAAATATGAACGAAATATTTACTTTAATTGATTTAAATTGTTTCGAAAATAAACACGTTTTATTAGTAGATGACGTTATAACAACAGGCGCGACCTTAGAAGTCTGTTGTAATGAATTGTTAAAGACAAAAGCTATTAAAATAAGTATTGCTACCCTTGCATTTACAGCCTAATAAAGTATTAGATTTAAGTTTTTATAAAGTAAAATAAATTGTTTCTTTGTATCAAATTTTAAATATGAGGCGCTTTTTAGTTTTAATTGGTATTATTTTATTGAGTTCTCCAATTTGGCAATGTGCCAGACGTGGGCGCCCAACTGGAGGTCCTAAAGACAGTATTCCACCCATAATGATTACGGCAGAGCCGCCTTTTAGAACGACTAATTTTAAAGCTAAAAAGATAAAAATTCATTTTGACGAATACATCAAGCTTAAAAATGTGGCGAAACAATTAATTGTGTCGCCACCCTTAAAATACAATCCTATAATTACGCCATTGGGTTCTGCTAGTAAAGAAATAAATATTGAAATTCTTGACACTCTCAAACCAGAAACAACATATATTTTCAACTTCGGTACTAGCGTAAGCGATAACAATGAAGGGAATGTTTTATACAATTTTAAATATGTTTTTTCTACGGGCAGTTATATAGATTCTTTGTCATTAAAAGGGACAATTCAAGATGCTTTGAGCAATAAGCCAGATAAAGAAGTGGCCATTTTGCTTTATAGAGTAGATTCAACTTTTAACGATTCTATTATATATAAAGGTTTGCCAAATTACATAGCAAATACCTTAGATACAGTAGTTTGGGAAGTGACAAATATTAGAGAAGGCAAATATTTATTGGCGGCAATGAAGCAGAAAAATTACGATTATAAGTTTAAACCTAAAGTTAACAAAATTGCTTTCTATCCAGAACTTATTAATATTCCAGTTGATTCTACGGCTCGTTTTAACTTATCCTTATTTAAAGAAACGCTAGATTATAAATTGGCGCGTCCATCAGAAATGTCAAAACAACATATTGTTTTTGGTTACGAAGGCAATGCCAAAGATTTACAAGTCGATTTGCTGTCTAAAGTACCAGAAGATTTTGAGTCGGTTGAGGCTTTTGAAGCTGATAAAGATACCTTAAACTATTGGTTTAAAACTAAAACTGAGTTAGATTCGCTTCAATTTAAAGTTACCAATAAATCTTATAAAGACACTACTTATATAGATACGGTTACTGTTAAATTACGTGCCAGAAAATTCGATTCATTACTTGTTGGCAGTAACACTTCAAAAAGTATTACCTTAGATGATAATATCAAAATGATTGCCAATCAGCCTTTTAAAAGTTTTGATGTTTCTAAAATAAAAATACTAGATAAAGATTCGGTTGAAGTGCCTTTTAAAACTACAATGTCAAAATTTAAAAAAGAAGTCATTATTAAGTTCGATAAAAAACCTTCTAATACATACAGATTAAGGATGTTACCAAAATCTATTACAACTTTTTATCAGCAATCTAAAGATACCATAAATTTTAAAGTGGCTACAAAAAAATTAACAGATTATGGCAGTATTATTTTAAAGCTTAAAAATGTAAAATCATTTCCCCTTATTGTAGAAATTGTAAATAGTAAAGCTAAAGTAATTGCAAGTAAATATATTGAAAAGCAACAAGAAGTAAGTTTTTTAAACTTAAAACCTGCCAAGTATTTTATCCGTGCTATTTACGACACAAATAAAAATAAAAAGTGGGATACAGGTAGTTTTTTAAAAAAGCTACAGCCCGAAAAAGTTATTTATCTTCCTAAAGCAATCGAGTTAAGGGGTAATTGGATTGTTCCAGAAATATTTAACCTTGATTACTAGTATGTAACCTTACATACAGAACCCCATTTTAGTTTTTTACTCTTGCTTATAGTTGCTATCTTTGTAATTTAGAATGAAAATAAATAAGAACTATGCAAATTAAAAAACAAGACGTTTTAAAAGCCTTAGAAAATATAACAGAACCAGGTAGTGGCAAGAGCTTAATAGAGAGCGACGCCGTTAAAAATATTGTCATTTTCGACAAAGAAGTTGTGGTAGATGTTACCATAACAAACCCTTCTTTACAAGCCAAAAAGAAAACCGAAGTAGAAATAATGAAAATTATACAC
>CAZGZH010000220.1:0-3926 GCA_964529645.1 uncultured Flavobacteriaceae bacterium | reverse complement strand
ACCTTTTAAAACTTGTTTTTTAAGTAAATCAAAATAAGTGTTTTGGTCAGTTTCTTCCGTAAAAAAATGCAGCACAGCACGATCTACCCAAAGGGCAATATCAGATAATTTGTTCAACGCATTAGGCTGTGTTATATCATCTACAATCCAAGTGACATTTTTATGTGCTTTGCCCAAACGTTTTTTAAGAGCGTTAAGGGCACAACTGCTTATATCGTTAGCTATAAGGTTGGTATATCCCAAATTAACAAGGCTGTCTATTAAAGTTGTGGCGCCGGCGCCTACAGTTAAAATTTTGGCATATTTATTTAAATTACAAGCATCAATGAGTTCTAAAACAGGTGTCGATTCGTCTTCGTACCAGCCTAATTTAGAAATATCACTATCGGTATAAACGCCACACCAGTGCTCGCCAAAATTGACTGAATCGTCGGTTTTAACCGAACAGCAACTGCTTCCTTTTCCTGAAATATCGCAAGAATTCTCTTCTGCTGTCATCTTTTAAATTGTTTTGTGTAAAAATAACTAAAAATATACTTTGAACAAGCTCATTCTAAAAATGCACTCTAAATTAAGAAAAACTTAACTAAACAGGTTCGCCGTAAAGGTCAAAATCGCCGGCTTCGGTAATTTTTATATCGATAAACTGCCCTAACTGAATGTAATGTTTTGTGGCATCGACAAGGACTTCATTATCTACATCGGGCGAATCGAATTCGGTACGTCCTATAAACTGATTACCTTCTTTTCTATCGAATAAACATCTAAAAACTTTACCCACTTTTTGTTGATTGAGTTCAAAAGAAATTTCGCTTTGAATGTCCATAATTTCAGACACGCGCTGTTGTTTGACATCCTCGGGCACATTGTCTTCTAATTTATAGGCGTGGGTTTGCTCTTCGTGCGAATACGCAAAACAACCCAAACGTTCAAAACGCATCTCTTTTACCCAAGTTTTTAATTCTTCAAATTGGGCTGTGGTTTCGTTAGGATAACCCACAATTAAAGTGGTTCTAATGGCCATGTTGGGTACGCTTTCGCGGAAAGTTTTTATAAGCGCCTTTGTTTTTTCGTGCGTCGTCCCACGGCGCATAGATTTTAATATGTCGCTATTGATATGTTGTAACGGAATATCGAGATAGTTACAAATCTTTGGCTCATTTTTCATCACATCCAAAACATCGGTTGGAAATCCGGATGGAAAAGCATAATGCAAGCGAATCCATTCTACTCCGTCAATTTTTACAAGCGCTTTTAGTAATCGGGCTAAATCGCGTTTTTTATAAATATCTAAACCGTAGTAAGTCAAATCTTGTGCGATAAGAATCAATTCTTTAACGCCACTTTTTGCCAATTTTGAAGCCTCTTCTACCACTTCTTCAATGGGTGTTGAAATATGCTTGCCACGCATAAGCGGTATGGCACAAAAAGAGCAAGGGCGGTCACAACCCTCGGCTATTTTAAGATAAGCATAATGTTTGGGCGTAGTTGTTACGCGTTCGCCTATTAATTCGTGTTTGTAATCGGCTTCTAAAGCTTTAAGCAAATTGGGTAAATCATGTGTACCAAAATATTGGTCAACATTTGTGATTTCTTTTTCTAAATCGGGTTTGTAACGCTCACTTAAACAGCCAGTAACAAAAACTTTATCCACTTCGCCACGCTCTTTTTTCTGAGCATAATGCAGAATGGTATTTATAGACTCTTCTTTGGCATCGCCAATAAAACCACAGGTATTAATGACGACTATATTACCTTCGTCATTAGCATCCTCATGAACAACTTCTTTGTTATTGGCTTTGAGTTGCCCCATAAGCACTTCACTGTCGTAGATGTTTTTTGAGCATCCTAAGGTAACGACGTTTATTTTATTTTGTTTGGCGGATTTGGTTCTCATACAATCTTAAGGTTGATGTAAAAATGTTATAAATAGGTGTTTAATCTTAAACTAAAGACTATTCAAGCACGCAATATTTAATTATAATTTTTTGGCAATAAACGTTTATGACTTATTTTTTCGTAAGCATAAGCCCATTGTAAAAGCGACAATTCTTGAAATGGTTTTGCTATAAAAGTTAGGCCTCTTGGTTTTCCACTTTTTTGATACCCCATTGGCACTGTTATAGCCGGAAATTTTGCTACTGCGGCATATCCGGCATGATAATTATTAATTGATAAAATGCCGTCCAAATGATGTTCTGTCATTGGTTTTTCAAAAAACAAGACTCCTTCTAAACTTAACGAATCCTTTATCGACTTCAAATCGTCTGAAGTACCTCTATCGGCAACGATACCTTTAAATAATTTTTGACCATAAGGCGCTCTGTTGAGACTATCTAAATTATTAAAATCTATAATATCTTGAACTGATTTTACAGCAACTGATTTATTAGCATAATTATTTAAATAGGATGCCAAATCTTTTTTCATATCTAAATTTAAAAGATTTGTAAAGTGCTTTAATTTAATGTCTTGTCGTTTAATTTTAATAATTTCAGCACCTGCCTTTTTAAGGTCTTCAAGCGCTTCAATATATAGCGTATCTTTCATCAAACTTGTAAAAGCACCAAAGCGCTTCCCTTTTAAAGATTCCTTTTTTAAATTATCATAATAAAATTCTGATTGCCGTTTAACAGAACTCTTATCGGTAGCATCATAACCAACCAAAGCATCTAGCATAATGGCATTGTCTACTGTATTTTTGGTCATGGGACCAGGTGTGTCAAGTGTGCTTGAAATAGGGACTATCCCTGATCGGCTTAGTAATCCTATTGTTGGTTTTAAACCGACAACCGAATTTTGGCTAGAAGGCGATAATATTGAACCTGCTGTTTCGGTGCCGATAGCCGCCACACAAAAATTTGAAGCTTCGGCTACACCACTTCCTGAACTTGATCCTCCTGTATCAAAAATTCTTCTACCATAAGGGTTTAATGTTTGACCACCTATAGCACTGTAGCCACTAGGACAATCGCCACAAAAAAAGTAAGCCCACTCACTTAAATTGGTTTTTCCTAAAATTAGAGCCCCTTTATTTTTTAATTGTCTTACAATAAAAGCATCTTCATCTGTTTTGTTGTATTGTAATGCTACCGATCCAGCTGTTGTATTCATCCCAACAGTATTAACGTTGTCTTTTAATAAAATAGGCATGCCAAAAAGCGAAGCTTTAAGTGTAGGTTTTGGTTGCTCATCTTTTGCTTTGGCTTCTTTTAGAATATTTGGATTTAAAGCTATTACCGAATTAAGTGATAAATTATTTTGTCTGTCAAATTTTTTGATGCGATACAAATAAAATAAAACCAACTTTTCGAAAGTTAACTTACCTGACGCAATATTACTTTGGATAGTAGGAATATCCTGTTCTAATATTAGCGGTTTTAAGCTGTTATATGTCGTTTCTGAAAAAGTATTTAATGCGGCATTAAAAGGTTCCCATAATTTCTCATTATCTATATACTTAGAATCTAAGACCTTAAATGTTCTAAAATCTTTGGAAGAAGCTTCGACTTTTTGTTCAAACACCTGATGGTTATATTTCTCTTTACTACAAGAAATTATAAAAATCAATAATGCTAAAAATGCGTACTTTTTCATATTGTTTTTACTTAAAGATTACCCATGTTTTACTTAAAAAACGAATCTACAAACTCAATTTTATTAAAAACTTGTAAATCGTCAATCCCCTCACCAACACCGATATATTTTACGGGAATTTGAAACTGGTCTGAAATGCCAATCACAACGCCGCCTTTAGCTGTGCCATCTAATTTTGTAACTGCCAACGCATTAACTTCTGTGGCTTTGGTAAATTGTTTGGCTTGCTCAAAAGCATTTTGTCCTGTAGAACCATCTAGAATTAACAAAATTTCGTGGGGTGCCTCTGGAATAACCTTTTGCATAACCATTTTAATTTTGGTCAGCTC
>CAZGZH010000219.1:0-3929 GCA_964529645.1 uncultured Flavobacteriaceae bacterium | reverse complement strand
ATATACGCCCATCATTATAGAAGCATATTTTAAAGGAGCCAGTTTTGTAATAAAAGATAGTGCTGTAGGCGATGCACACAATTCTCCAATGGTATGTAAAAAATAAGCCCCAACTAGCCACCAAAAACTAGCTGTACCGTAGGCAATAGAACTAGCATCTTTTGATGCAAAAGCCATTAATAAAAAACCTAAGCCCATAATTATTGTTCCTAATCCCATTTTAAAAAGGGTTGAAGTTTCTTTGCCTTTAAGTTTTCTAGTAGCCCAAAATCCAGCTACAGTTGTTCCAAAAACAATTATAAAAAATGAGTTAAATGACTGAAACCAACTAGCAGGCATAGTCCAACCAAAAATCAAACGATTTATTTTTTCTTTTGCATAGATATTTAATAAGCCTCCAGCTTGCTCAAAAGCACCCCAAAAAACAATAATAATTAAAAATGAAATTAATAATACTTTCACACGATCTTTTTCAATTGAATTTAAAGGTCTATTTAGTTCTTCTCGTTCCTCCTTGTTTTCTGAAACACCAATATAATTACCCACATGAACTAAATACTTTTGACCATAATAATAAACCATCATTCCTAATGCCATACCTATACCTGCGAGACCAAAACCATAATGCCATCCTATTTTTTCTCCAACATAGCCCACTATTAAGCTTGCTAAAAAAGCCCCAACATTTATACCGATATAAAAAATGGTAAAACCCTTATCGCGTCTAATATCGCCTTGTTGATACAGGCCTCCTACCATAGTAGAAATATTGGGTTTTAACATACCAACACCGAATATGATTAAAACTAGGCCAGTATAAAAAGCCCACATAGTTTCTACGGCTAATATACTATGACCTGCAATTAAAATAATTCCGCCATAAAGAACAGTCTTTTTTTGACCTAAAAATTTATCGGCAATAATACCACCAGGAATTGACATGACGTAAACAAACATTGTGTACCATCCGTAAAGCACCAAAGCATTTACTTTAGTCCAACCTAACCCGCCATCTTCTAATGATGAAGCAATATATAATACTAAAATAGCCCGCATACCGTAATAAGAAAAGCGCTCCCACATTTCGGTGAAAAATAAAATATACAATCCTACTGGATGCCCAAACAGTTCGCGTTGTTCGGGAGTTTTTGTTAATGTCGACATAGTTTTTTGAATTAGTTTTTAAGCTTGTTAAGCTGAGGTTTGTTTTCTGATTTATCTAAATTTTGATGGATAAAAGTAGTCATTTTTTTATAAAGGTTAAGCCGCACATTGCCTTTACCGTTATAGCGTCCATATATCCCGTGATTTTTATCGGGATAAGCAAACATATCAAATTGTTTTCCAGAACCTACTAAAGATTCTATCATACGCATGGTGTTTTGATAATGGACATTGTCATCACCCGAACCGTGTACCAAAAGGTATTTTCCTTTGAGCAAATCGGTAAAATTAATAGGCGAATTGTCATCGTAACCTGAAGCATTTTCTTGAGGTGTTTGCATATAACGTTCGGTATAAACGGTGTCGTAAAAACGCCAAGAAGTAACAGGGGCTATCGCAATGGCCATTTTAAAAGTATCGGCCCCTTTGGTAATGGCTAAAGAAGACATATAGCCACCAAAACTCCATCCCCAAATACCAATATTATTTTGGTCTATATAATCTAGTTTACCCAGTTCTTTGGCCGCTTCTATTTGATCTTCAATTTCGTATTTCCCCAATTCTTTATAAGTTACTTTTTTAAAGGCCGCCCCTTTTAAACCTGTGCCGCGTCCGTCAACGCAAGCAATAATATAACCTTGTTGCGCCAACATCTGATACCAATAATCGTTACTACCACCCCAACGATTAGAGACACTTTGTGAACCTGGACCCGAATATTGATACATAAATAATGGATATGTTTTGTTAGGATTAAAATCGGCGGGTTTTATCATCCACGCGTTAAAGTCACCATTTTTAGTTTTAAGTGTAAAGAACTCTTTTGCAGACGTTGTGTAGTTTGCAACAGTTTTTAAAAGTTTAGTATTGTTTTTAATTTCTTTTAAAATCTTGCCTGTTTTAGCACTGTTTAATGTGTAAATATAAGGTGTAGCGGCATCAGAATAAGTGTTGATATAGTAGTTAAAACTATTGCTAAAAGCGGCACTGTTAAAACCGGCATTGCGACCCAACCGTTGTTTGTGTTTGCCGTTTAGTGAAATACTGTAAATAGTACGGTTAATTGAACCATCTTCTACAGATTGATAATAGATTTTTTTGTTTTTAGGATTGTAACCGTAGTAATCTGTTACCTCCCAATTGCCTTTGGTTATTTGTTTGAGAAGTTTCCCAGATTTGTCATAATGATAAATATGATTAAAGCCATCTTTTTCGCTTGTCCAAATAAAACTGTTGTCTTTTAAAAAGGTCAAATTATCGGTAATATCAATATAAGCTTTATCTGTTTCGTTTAACAATAAAGATGTTTCAAACGTGTTGGTATTTACATAAACCAAGTTGAGGTTGTTTTGATGACGGTTTAAAGTGGTTACACACAAAACATCGGCTTGTTTGGTAAACTGCATGCGTGGGATATAGTATTGGTCTAAATTTCCTAAACTTATTTTTGCAGTTTTTTTTGTGACGGTATTGTAAAGATGTAAACTGATTTTTGAATTATTTTCACCCGCTTTAGGATATTTAAAAGTTACTTTTTTAGGATATAATGATTGGCCATAATGCATCATTGTAAACTCAGGCACGTCGGTTTCGTCAAAACGCATATAGGCAATTTTATCTGAGTTGCCATTCCACTGAAAAGCGCGCACAAAAGCAAATTCTTCTTCGTAAACCCAATCGGTAATACCATTTATGATGCTATTTTTTTTGCCATCTGTTGTAATTTGAGTCGTTGTATTTGACGCCAAATCTTTTACGTATAAATTATTCTTAAAAACAAAAGCTATTTTTGTGCCATCGGGCGATAAAGTAGGTTCTTGAATTAAATTTTCTGACACCAAATCGAGTTGTTTTGTAGCGATATTATACACATAAAACTTGCCTAAAAAAGAATGACGGTAAATGCGCTTGGTGGCAGTGCCGAGTACTATTAAATTTTCGTCTTTGCTGAATTTGTAATTATCAAAAGAATTTAAATCTGCTAAATCTTTACTGTCAACCAAAGTAGCCACTTTCTTAAGCGTTTTGTAACTGTATTTATCAACACTCGTGCTTTGAGAGGTGCTATTATAATTTTGAAGTGTGTAAAAATCGCCGTGATCCATCGCGTTCAGAGCGTTCATATACTGAGCTCTAAAAGTACCCTTTGCCCAAATATCTTCGAGTGTTATTTGTTGGTTTTGAGCACATAATAAAGTTGTGGTTATTAAAAATAATAGGGATAGTTTTTTCATTTAAAGGTCTTTTAATTTTCGGAGTCCAATTTAACTAAATTTAGGCTATTTAGCGTGAAAAGAGACCTATTAAAAGAAATTTTAACACTTTAAATTATTAGTATCTTTGTTCCGATATTATAAAACTACTAACAATATGTCTAAAGGCATTTCGGGATTTTCGAAACTCAATAAAGATCAAAAAATTGATTGGTTAGATCAACATGTTTTAACAGATTATTCCGATTTTAAAAAGATTGTCCATCAGTATTGGAACACAGATAAAAACCTTCAGGATTTACACGATGATTTTATAGAAAACACTATTTCTAACTTTTATTTGCCTTACGCTGTAGCGCCAAATTTTGTTATCAATGGCAAAAAATATGTCATTCCTATGGCTATAGAAGAAAGTTCTGTTGTAGCGGCTGCTGCTATGGTAGCCAAATTTTGGGGTAAACGTGGCGGCTTTAAAGCCGCGGTTATAAGCACTACGAAAGTGGGGCAAGTCCATTTTATGTACAAGGGTGCAAAAGCCGATTTAGAAGCTTA
>CAZGZH010000218.1:0-3939 GCA_964529645.1 uncultured Flavobacteriaceae bacterium | reverse complement strand
AAGCTGTTTTGACCTCTATTATATCTTTCTTATTATTAATTTATCCTTTTTATATTAAACGCGTGTATAAATGTAAAAAATGCAATACAGAATTTAAAAATTAACAAATGATTTTTACAGATTTAAATCAACTAGATTTACACGAAATTGTCAAAGGTTTTAAAGGACGGTTTGTCCATTCAAAAAATATGACCGTCTGTTTTTGGCAGATAGAAAAAGGGGCTGTTTTACCCGAACACGCCCATCCACACGAGCAAATAAGTATTGTAACAAAAGGACAACTGGAATTAACTGTTGCCGGTGAAACAAAAATTGTAAATCAGGGAAAGGTGGTTGTTATTCCTTCTAATGTTAGCCATAAAGGAGAAGCGCTTACCTATTGCGAAGTAACCGATATTTTTTCACCAACCAGAGACGATTATAAGTTTTAAGCCCTCAATAAATATTTTCAATGAGTTGGTTTTATAGAGGATAAAAAAAATACAGTATATTTAGCCTTTCTAACTAATTATTAACCTTAAAATCAAAAACCAATGAAAACATTAAAATCATTGTGCTTATTAATTTTAGCACTCCTTAGTTTTAATTGTACAGACACCAAAGTTAAAAAGAACGAAAAGGCCAAAGTAGCCCTTGTTTCTAAAGAACCCAGTCTTTACGAACGCCTTGGCAAAGCAGAAGGAATATCGGCTTTGGTAGACGATATTGTTGAGACCCATCTTGTAAACCCTTTAATTAAAGATAAATTTCTGCCTTTAAAAGAAGATCCTAAACGTCTCGAAACATTTAAAAACCATGTAAAGGCTTTTTTAGCGGCTGGCACAGGGGGAACAGAAAAATATTCGGGAAGAGATATGGCTTCAGCACATGCGGGTTTAAAAATTAATGAAAAAGAATTTTTAGCAGCTGTTGATGATATTATGATTGTTTTAGGAAATCATAAAATAGATGTAGAAACCACAAAGGATATGTTATATATCCTGTATTCCCTAAAAGGACCTGTTATGGGAAAATAACACAGTAGCCTCTTTTACAATTAAAACCTCACATACCTAATGTGGGGTTTTAATTTTTTAGAGTGAAAGGTAAAATCTGTATTCCGAGTTTTATTCTTCTAGATTTTGCGCGATATACGCAGACAGTTTATGGTGTTGCCCTGTTTTTTTCCATAGGGCATTAACAGCTACTTCCCATTTGAGTCCCGAAACACCGTGTCTTCCACCCACAAACCGATAAGCTTCGTCGGCATAATAAACTTCTAAGCGTTCGTTAATTTGCGGATTTATAGTTTGTAAATCGTTAAGATTAAATGTAATTGTAGTATTGTTAGAGAGAAGTTCAATTTCAATTCTATCAATAAATAGTTTAAGATTTACGATGTCAATATAAACCATTTTACCTTTGGCATTACTGCGATAGAACTTTGAATGACTGTCTTTAAAAATACAAGATTTGTCTTTGTTGTCAAACATTTCATCAACGTGATTTAGCAACCATTTTTCTTCCCATGAATACCAATCGCGTATGTTGTTGAAAAATAATTTCCCAGCAGAGATGCGCTTAAAAAAACCAAAATCACCTATCTCAATATCGTATTGACAGCAGGTACATATAAAGGTATTTCCAGAAGCTGTAAAGCTATCAATGGCTTGGCAATTAGGGCAAATGTAAAGCGCATAACTAATGTGTTCTGCTTTATGTTTAGAGCGAATTTTATTCATTTCTTTTTGCTGATACGCCACTTCGTCATGATAAAAGGCTTTGTTTAATTTTATATAAATATCTTGACTTGACAGGTCTTGTAACGCTTCTTTGGTAAACACCAAATTGTAGTCTATAACCACTTTTGTAAACCTAAATTTATTAGACCAACGGGGATTAAAAAGGCTCATTCCTTTTGCAGTGGCTACCACAACGGGCACATTTAAAAGTTTGATAAATTTGGCTATAGAAGCATCCATTTTAAAATTGCTTCCTGTCCAGCTTCTAAGGGCTTCAGGAAAAATACCGACGTTCTCACCTTGTTTAATAACAGAAATCATATCTCGTACTACTTGTGTATCGCGGATGTTCTTTTTTACAGGAATAGTTCCTAATCGCGTCAAAAAAAAACGCATAAATGGTTGCCTAAAAGTAGCATCAGAAGAAATAAAATGTGTAAAATGTGGTAGAAAATAACCTATGATAAAAGCATCCCAATAGCCAACATGATTCCCTAATAGTAAATAGGGTGGTTTAAGAATTTTAATATTATTAGGTAGATTTGCTTTTATTCTAAAGAACTTTATAAATATTGTAAATACTACCCAAACCAAGAACCTGATTGGGTAATTTGTAGGAAACTTTTTATGTGTACTCATATTAAATATTGCTTCACAAAGTAAGTTTTTTTTTCGAATTATTAAATGTCTTTTTCCTTATGTATTTAGAATGAAAAAAAAGGCTAAAATGTTTGAGCAAAACAAAAAAGGGTTTTATATTTGCCCTCGCTAAAGGAGAAATGGCAGAGTGGTCGAATGCGGCAGTCTTGAAAACTGTTGAGGGTCACACCTCCGGGGGTTCGAATCCCTCTTTCTCCGCAACCAAAACCCACACATAGTTGTGGGTTTTGTACTTTAACAAAGTTTTTAAAAGCTTCGTCAATCATTTTTAAATTTTCTTAGTGTTTAAACTTTAATTCTTAACTTCGCTTCTTAATTCTTTTACATGAAAATAATAGCCATGATTCCCGCTCGATACGAAGCGTCACGCTTTCCAGGTAAACTCATGCAAGATTTAGGGGGTAAATCGGTTATACTCACAACTTATTTGGCCACAGTTAACACCCATTTATTTGACGCTGTTTATGTAGTAACCGACAGTCAAATTATTTTCGACGAAATAGCTAGCAATGGCGGCAAAGCTATTATGAGTCTGAAAAAGCATGAAAGTGGGAGTGACCGCATTGCCGAAGCTGTTGCCAATATGGACATAGATATTGTGGTGAATGTACAGGGTGATGAGCCTTTTACAAACCGCCAGACTTTAGCAGCCCTTTTAGATGTGTTTAAAGCGGACAGCACTCAAAAGATAGCTTTGGCTTCTTTAATGACAACATTAACAGATAAAAAAGTTATAAAAAACCCGAATAATGTAAAAGTAGTCGTCGATAAAAATAATTTTGCCCAATATTTTTCGCGATCTGTTATTCCGTTTAACCGTGCCAAAACCGACATTACATATTACAAGCATATAGGTATTTATGCCTTTAGAAAACAAGCGCTTATAGATTTTACTAATTTGCCGATGGCGCCACTTGAAAAAGCCGAAAAACTAGAGAACCTGCGCTTTATTCATAACAATATGCCGGTTAAAATGGTTGCGATAAATTATAACCCCATTGGGATAGATACACCCGAAGATTTAGAAAATGCACGGCTTTTACTAGATAAATAAAAAATGTTCATTTAGACGTCTGTTCGAGTAATTCCGATTCCGATAGCTATCGGAACAATCGGAATTGTATCGAGAACTAAAAGAACTTGTCAGAACTATTCTCGATACATTTTTTTGTTCTGTGTATCTTCAAGTTATTCAAAATTACATTTTGATAAGTGCCACAAGGTTTTCAACAAAAAAACACTCGAATTGACGTAACTTTAAAGAGGTTTATATAAAAACCTATCAAAAGCTACAGGATAATATATATTTTAAGATATTTGCATTTGTAAAAGCACTAATACTATTTTACCATGGCGGTTAAACCAAGCATACCAAAAGGCACCAGAGATTTTTCTCCCACACAAGTGGCGCAACGCCAATATATATTCAACACCATTAAAACTTCCTTTGAGTTGTTTGGCTTTATGCCGATTGAAACACCGGCTTTTGAAAATAGCAGTACCCTTATGGGAAAATACGGCGAAGAAGGGGATAGGCTGATTTTTAAAATTTTAGAAT
>CAZGZH010000217.1:0-3944 GCA_964529645.1 uncultured Flavobacteriaceae bacterium | reverse complement strand
ACTGGGGCGGCGCCGCGTTGTCTTCGTTGCCGTGGCAGGCGTTGCACGCCGCGGCGACCTCCACCGCGCCGTCGATGTGCGTACCGTTGGCGACCGCGATGGTCCCGTCGGCGTTCACCGTGTCACCATGACACGTGTTGCAATCGGTGCGGTTCAGGTGTGGCGGGGGCGGTGGGAAGCCGTGGCAGCTCGCGCACCCAACCTGCGAGCCGTCCACGAGGGTCCAGTTGGGCGCGGTGTGCTCCCCCCCCTCATGGGTGCCGCCGTGACAGTAGACGTTGGAGCACGTGTTGGTCGCGCGGTCCCAGGTGGGCGCCGCCCCCTCCGCCAGGGCTAGCCCACCGAAGGTGACCTCCGCCGGGAGCGGGCCCAGGTGCCCGGGCGCGTCGGCGCGATCGGGCACGACGTGACAGGCGTCGCAGGACACGGCGAGGCGCAGGGGGCCGTCCGTGAGATGGGCTTGGTGGGCCCCCACGCCCGTCTCGGTAGTGTCGGTGAGCCCCTCCACGGACACGGGCGGGGCGGCGTTCGCGTCGCTCCCGTGGCAGTCCGAGCAGGTCCACCCGCGGGCCTCCACGACGCCGTTGATGTGCTTGCCCTCGGCCACCAGGATGGTCCCGTCGGGGGCCACGGTCTGGGGGTGGTTTAATAGGAGCCGCCATTTTAGTACTAGGTATTATTATTGGCAACACCTTTTCGGGAAGCGATAAAGCGACTACCGATACACACAAAAAAGAAGAACACAACTTTGTTCAAGATCCTGTAACTAAATTGTGGACTTGCTCAATGCACCCACAAATTAAAATGAAAAAACCAGGAAAATGCCCTATTTGCGGGATGACCTTAATTCCGCTAACCAACAATAAGAGCGAAGAAAAAGTAGGAGACGACGAAGTTATTTTTACCGAAGATGCTATTAAGTTGGCTGCTATTCAAACAAGTGAAGTTATGGAAACAAGCGCCGTAAAAGATTTGCGACTACTTGGACGTGTGCAACCAGATGAAAGACGCTTATATACACAAGCGGCGCATATTCCAGGTCGTATAGAGCGTTTATACGTTAATTTTACTGGTGAAAAAGTAGTAAAAGGTCAGAAAATTATTAGTCTTTACTCTCCGGAGTTGATTACGGCTCAAAAAGAGTTGTTTGAAGCCATTAAATCTAAAAAGGTGTATCCACAATTGTATACGGCTACCATAAATAAATTAAAATTGTGGAAGTTGACCGATGCACAAATTAGTGCTATAGAAAAATCGGGAAAAGTACAAGAGAACATAGATATTCTATCAGATTATACAGGTTATGTAATAAAACGCAGAGTAGAATTGGGCGACCATGTTATGGCAGGAAGCAGTTTGTTTGAAGTAGCCGATCTCAGTAAGGTTTGGGTTATGTTTGAAGCCTACGAACGCGATTTACCTTTTATAAACACAGATAATAAAGTCAATTTTACAGTTCAAGCTTTAAAAGGCGCATCCTTTACAGGTAAAGTGACTTATATAGATCCTTTTGTAGATGCCAAAACACGTATTGCAAAAATTAGGGTTGAAGCCAATAATAGCAATGGCAAATTGTTACCCGAAATGTATGCCAATGGCATTATCAAAGCCAAACTTAACAATGGTATAGAAGCTGTTGTTATACCAAAATCGGCTGTATTATGGACAGGTAAGCGGGCTGTGGTTTATGTAAAAGTACCTCATAAAAAAATAACATCATTTAAGTATAGAGAAGTGATTTTAGGGGAAACTTTAGGTAATTTTTACATCGTGAAAAATGGTCTAAATGTAGGAGAAATTATAGCCACAAACGCCGTCTTTAGAATTGATGCTGCGGCGCAGTTAAACGGTCAGAAAAGTATGATGAATCCAACAGGTGCCAAAGGAAATACCGGTGGCATGAACATGCCTGGAATGGATATGGGTGGCGATAAAAAGAAATCGAAAATGAGCGATGCCGAAATGAAAAAGATGAAAAAACCCGCCAAAGACATGAAAAACATGGTGATGATTGACAAGTCTAAAATTGATAAGAAATTTAAACGTCAATTAGGGCAAGCTGTTGAAGTTTACGTAAATTTAAAAAATGCCCTTACTAAAGACGATTTTGTAACGGCAGAAAAACAAGCAAAAGTCTTAAAAAGTGCTTTTGCAAAAGTAGATATGAGTCTCCTTTTAGGCGATGCGCATAACGCTTGGATGGCCGACTTGAAAATGTTAAACAGAGCCAATAACAGTATTATTGCAGCTAAGAATATTAAAAACCAACGCGACAACTTTGGTCCTTTGGGAGCCGCCTTATCTAAGGCGATAGATAGTTATGGCATTATATCTAAAAAAGGTAAAATCTATGTAGATTATTGTCCTATGGTAAAACAAGTTTGGTTGAGTTATGACAAAACCATTCTAAATCCGTATTACGGTAAATCTATGCCTACCTGTGGCGAAGTTAAAAAAGAAATAGTATCAAATAAATAATAACAATTAAAAAAAATAAAAAGATGAAAAAATTTAATTTAAAATCAGTTTTATTAGTAGCAATTACTATGAGTCTATCTGTATTGACGTACGGACAACAGGATCATAATATGATGAATATGAATCATAAGAAAGGCGGTATGATGAAAAATCAATCAATGATGGTGATGCTTAAAGATCAAAATCTAAACAAAGCCTATATGCATTATACAATGATAAGAAAAGCCTTGTTTAAGGCCAATACCAAACGCGTTAAAATGATGTCGAATATGTTAGTAGGTATTTTAAACACTTATGGAAAAGCAGAGGACGCTTCTGCTGTAGCTGCTAAATTAGCTGCCAGTACAGACATAGAAGGGCAACGCAAGGTGTTTGCAGAATTGACCATAGCTTTTGAACCGCTATTAGAAGGACAAATAGCTAAAGGAGCTGTTTATAAAAACTTTTGTCCAATGGCAAATGGCACCGGCGCATATTGGTTTTCTAATTCAGAAAATATTGTAAACCCTTATATGGGTAGTGCTATGCCGAGCTGTGGCGAGGTTAAAGAAACTTTTAAAGTGAATTAATTATGTTTCTAAGCTGTGTTACAAAAGTAAATTTTTGTAACACAGTTTTATAATCTTTAAAAAAAACAACCATGAAAACAAATAAATTACGATTAGTCTTAAGTCTTTTAATAGTTGGTTTTATAAGTACTAGTTGTGCTGATAAGTCAAATCAAGAAAAAAAAGTAAACAGTCAAGTTAAAGAAAATGTTCAAGTAAAAGAGAATATTGTAAAATCAAGTAAAACAGCCCAACTAAAATCGAGTTATGTATGTTACGTGAATGATAGATATATGGGCTCAGAACAAATACCTGTTGCTGTTAATGATAAAACATACTATGGATGCTGTGGCGGTTGTGTTGAAAAACTCAAGAAAAATTTAGGCAATGTACGCTTTGCAAAAGATCCCTTAACAGGCGCTAAAGTTGATAAAGCTACCGCTTTTATTGTTTTGAAACCTCATGCTAATGGTGCTGTGATGTATTTTGAGTCTGAAGATAATTATAAAAAATTTACTAGATAAGTAAACGATTATTATAATTGTTGTAAAAGGCTTTAACAGATAATGATAAATTGAAATATAAAAAAGATGAAAGAAATAAAAGCATTTATCCGTCCCGAAAAACTCAATAAAGTAGCTCAAAATCTCAAAGAGAATAAGTTTTGTTGCTTTACGGTTTTCGAAGGTGAAGGCGTGGGTAACTATGCCGATCCTTATAAAGAATATCCAAGTTTAAAATTCCCATACCTGCATACCAAAGTTGTAAAACTCGAAATTGTATGTAAAAAAGAAAATGTCGATAATATTTTGACAATTATAAAAACTTTTGCGCATACAGGCGAAAGCGGTGATGGTATTATTTACGTAATGGATGTAGAACAAAAAATAAAAATTAAACACAGTTTGTAATAGCAAC
>CAZGZH010000216.1:0-3947 GCA_964529645.1 uncultured Flavobacteriaceae bacterium | reverse complement strand
TATAAAGTACAGGTTAATCCTAGAGAGATTAACCTCTTTTATTTGACGGATGATATAAGGTCGCGAATTGTATTTGAAGAAGGTGTATTTAAAGTTGTAGATACGAGCATTAGTTTTACAAAAGAGGCTATTTTACAAGAGCTTGATAAATATCCCGAAAGGTTTAGTCCAAATGTATTGATGCGACCATTGTATCAAGAAACTATTCTACCCAATTTATGTTACATTGGAGGAGGCGGCGAATTGGCTTATTGGTTTGAAATGAAAAGCTATTTTGAAGCCAATAAGGTTACTTTCCCTATACTTTTATTGCGGAATTCGGTGTTGGTTTACAGCGCCTCACAAAAGAGGAAAATTGAAAAATTAATTTTAAATATCACCGATTTATTCTTAAAACAACAACAGCTTATCAATAAAACAGTCAATGAAATATCTGATTTAGAAATAGACTTCTCAGGTCAAAAAGAGCAGCTTCAAAAAATGTTTGATGACTTAAAAGTATTGTCAGACAAAACCGATAAATCATTCTTAGGTGCTGTTAAAGCCCAAGAACACAAACAAATAAAAGGTTTGTCTGTTTTAGAAAAACGCTTGTTAAAAGCCCAAAAAAGGAAATATAATGAGTTGGTTAATAGAGTAGTGTCACTTCAAAATCAATTATTTCCAAATAAAAGTCTTCAAGAACGGACAGTCAATTTTTCTGAATTATATTTAGAATACGGTGACAATTTAATCTCAGAATTGGTTAAAAATTTAAACCCTCTAGCTTTAGAATTCAGTTTGATTGCCTTTGATTAGTTCTTTGCTCATAACTTAAAATTTCAATGAAAATACCTAAAGCCCCAAAAATACCCAAAGTATTAGCCTGCCATAATGATAAACGTATAGACGACTATTATTGGCTAAACGAAAAAGAAACCCCTGAAGTTTTAAAATATTTAGCAGCAGAAAATGCTTATTTTGAATTTAAAACTAAGCATACTAAACATTTTCAAAAACAATTGTTTGAGGAAATGAAAGCCCGTATTAAAGAAGACGACGAATCGGTTCCCTATAAAAAGAACAGCTATTTATACACGACTAAATTTAAAAAAGGAAAACAATATCCACTTTATTACAGAAAAAAAGATGAAGCTAAAGCCAAAAATGAGTTGCTTTTAGACGTCAATAAAATGGCCAAAGGGTACGGTTATTACAGTCTTAAAGGGCTGTCTATTAGTCCTAATAACAGGTATATGGCTTTTGGTGTAGATACGGTTAGTCGTAGGCAATACACACTTTTTGTAAAAGATTTAAAATCAGGAGAAATACTAAAAGAGTCAATAAAAAATACAACAGGCAATGCTGTTTGGGCTAATGATAATAAAACTTTTTTCTACACAGTAAAAGATCCCAAAACATTGCGTTCTTTTTGCGTTAAAAAGCATATTTTAAACACAAAGGCTTCACAAGATAGTGTGGTTTATGAAGAAAAAGATGAGACCTACAATGTTTATGTTACCAAGACCAAATCGCAATCCTATTTATTGATAGGCAGTGCCAGTACTTTAACTTCAGAATGGCAGTTTTTAGAAGCTAATAATCCTGACGGAAAATTTAAGATATTCAGTCAAAGAAAACGTGGCCTAGAATACGGGATAGATCATTTTGAAGATAAATTTTATATCCACACCAATAAAGATAAAGCTACTAATTTTAAGATAATGACCACTGCCATTACGGAGACAGCATCTGAGAATTGGCGCGATTTAATTAAGCATAGAAAAGAAGTTTTAATAGAAGATTTTTCAATTTTTAAAGATTTTTTAGTCATAGAAGAAAGAGAAGAAGGTCTGTTAAAAATCAGGTTAAAAAGTTGGGATGATAGCTTTGATTATTATTTGCCGTTTAACGAAGAAACCTATACGGTTTATGTAGCTTATAACCCTGATTTTGATACCTCAATAATTAGATATGTATATCAGTCTTTAACAACACCGAGTTCTGTGATAGATTATGACGTTTTCACCTTTGAGAAAACCATTAAAAAAGAGCAAGAAGTTTTAGGTGGCACATTCGATAAAAATAATTACAAAAGCGAGCGTCTTTGGGCAAAAGCAAGAGACGGTAAAAGAGTGCCTATTTCTTTAGTGTATCACAAAAACACAAAATTATCTGTAAAAACACCTTTACTTTTGTACGCTTATGGCTCTTATGGACACACCATTGACGATACATTTAGTACAGTAAGATTGAGTTTACTCGATCGCGGATTTGTTTATGCAACAGCCCATGTAAGGGGGAGTCAATATTTAGGACGTGCTTGGTACGAAGACGGTAAATTATTACACAAAAAAAATACTTTTTTCGATTTTATTGACGCAGCAAAACATTTGATTAATAACACGTATACAAGTCCGCAACATTTATACGCCGAAGGCGGTTCGGCTGGAGGGTTACTAATGGGTACTGTCATAAATTACAATCCAGAGTTGTTTAAAGGCGTCATTGCGGCAGTCCCTTTTGTAGATGTTGTAACAACTATGTTAGATACGTCAATTCCGTTAACAACAGGAGAATTTGACGAATGGGGTAATCCACAAAAAGAAGAGTTTTACAATTATATAAAATCATATTCTCCTTATGATAATATAGAAAGTAAAGAATATCCTAATTTATTAGTAACAACAGGATTACACGACTCTCAAGTACAATACTTTGAGCCAGCCAAATGGGTAGCACGATTAAGAGAGCTCAAAAAAGATAATAATAAACTGTTATTTTTTATAAATATGGAAGTAGGACATGGCGGTGCTTCTGGTAGATTTGATTCCCTAAAAGAAGTAGCTAGAGACTACAGCTTTTTGTTGGATTTAGAAGAAATTGACCAATAAATAAAAAAATATTTGTTAAATTTGCGCGTTAATAAATTTATTAAATCATAAACTAGTTTATGGAAAGAGCTTCAGAAGTTACAGATAGTGTGCTGGATTTAATAGGCAACACTCCTCTGATAAAATTAAATAAAATCACCAAAAATTTAAAAGGCAACTATTACACCAAATTCGAAGGATTTAACCCAGGACATTCAACCAAAGACCGCATAGCTCTTCATATAATTGAAAATGCCGAAAGTAAAGGAATCTTAAAAAAAGGAGACACTATAATTGAAACAACTTCTGGT
Organism: uncultured Flavobacteriaceae bacterium; assembly: GCA_964529645.1. Lineage (GTDB taxonomy): Bacteria > Bacteroidota > Bacteroidia > Flavobacteriales > Flavobacteriaceae > CG1-02-35-72. The sequence goes on along the minus strand of CAZGZH010000216.1, from coordinate 784 downwards.
AATACTGGATTTAGCTTGGCTATGGTAAGTATCATAAAAGGCTATGACTGTATTTTAGCCGTAAGTTCAAAATCTTCATTAGATAAGATTGATATGCTAAAAGCTTTGGGCGCAAAAGTTTATGTTTGTCCTGCGCACGTAAGTGCAGACGATCCCCGTTCTTATTATCAAGTTGCCAAAAGATTACACAGCGAGATAGCCGATTCAGTTTATATAAATCAGTATTTTAATTATTTAAATGTCGATGCCCATTACAAAACGACTGGACCAGAAATTTGGAAACAAACAAATGGAAAAGTCACACATTTAGTTGCAGCGAGTGGCACAGGAGGAACTATTTCTGGAACGGCAAAATATTTAAAAGAACAAAATCCCGATATTAAAGTTTTAGGTGTAGATGCTTTTGGCTCTGTACTTAAAAAATTCCACGAAACAGGTGAGTTAGATCCTGATGAAATTTATCCTTATAGGATAGAAGGATTAGGTAAGAATTTAATTCCAACAGCTACAAGTTTCGATTTAATAGACCAGTTTGAAAAAGTAAGCGATGAAGATAGTGCTCATAGAGGACGTGAAATAGCGCTTACCGAAGGTATTTTTGCAGGTTATACAAGCGGTGCCGCTATGCAAGCTACTTTTCAATATGCTGCTAAAGGCGCATTTGACGACAATAGTGTTGTGGTAGTCATATTTCCAGATCACGGCTCGAGATATATGAGTAAAATTTACAATGATAACTGGATGCGTGAGCAAGGTTTTTTTGACATACAAAAACAAGCGCAGT
>CAZGZH010000215.1:0-3963 GCA_964529645.1 uncultured Flavobacteriaceae bacterium | reverse complement strand
TTGATAAGTTATATCACTATAATTTCTAACAACAGACTGGTCATTCATGAGTGTTTTAGGTGAACTGCCAAACATATCGCTTAATGCCAAATCAATAGGGTTTTTACCATCCTTTTTTGATGTAAAAGTAAAGCGTTTGTTATCTGTTACTTCACCCACTTCATAAAACGGGGCGCGTTCTCGTGCGGCTATATCTTTTAGTTTTTCAGCATTTTTTTTAGAAATAACCAAACCCATACGTTCTTGAGATTCGTTACCTATAATTTCTTTTGCTGATAGGGTAGGATCGCCCAAAGGCAATTTATCAATGGCAATTGTACCGCCTGTTTCCTCTACCAATTCCGATAGGCAATTTAAATGACCTCCAGCCCCGTGATCGTGAATAGATACAATAGGATTAATATCACTTTCTACCATAGCCCGAATGGCATTGGCAGCGCGTTTTTGCATTTCTGGATTGGAGCGTTGTACCGCATTCAGCTCAATCTGATTACTCATATCACCCGTATTTGCAGAAGATACTGCAGCGCCACCCATACCAATACGGTAATTGTCGCCACCCAATATCACAATTTTATTACCCGCTTTTGGGGTATCTTTTAAACTGTCTTGTGCTTTGCCAAAACCAATACCACCAGCCTGCATGATGACTTTATCGTAGCCAAGCTTCCTTGATGTCACCTTGAGCGAAGTCGAAAGGTCTCTTTTTTCATCATATTCAAAAGTTAAAAGAGAACCCGAAATTAAAGGTTGCCCAAATTTATTACCAAAATCAGACGCCCCATTAGAAGCTTTTATCAATATGTCAATAGGCGTTTGATATAACCAAGGACGTTCGCCCATTGTTTCCCAAGTTCGTTTTTTTAATCTAGAATAAGACGTCATGTAAACCGCTGTCCCTGCTAAGGGTAAGGAACCTTTTCCACCTGCCAAACGGTCACGGATTTCACCACCTGAACCAGTAGCGGCTCCGTTAAATGGCTCAACTGTTGTGGGGAAATTATGTGTTTCTGCTTTAAGCGATAAGACGCTGTCTATTTCTTTGGTGGTGTAAAAATCGGGTTTGTCAGCAGATTTTGGCGCCCATTGTTCAATTTTTGGGCCTTTTACAAAAGCCACATTGTCTTTATAAGCCGAAACGATGTCATTTGGATTTTTTTCTGATGTCTTTTTTATCAGCTTAAATAATGAGGTAGGCATTGTTTCGCCATCCAAAATAAAAGTACCATTAAATATTTTATGACGGCAGTGTTCTGAGTTGATTTGTGAAAAACCAAAAATTTCAGAATCTGTCAAATTGCGGTTTAATTTTTTGGCAAGCCCTTTTAAATAATATATTTCTTCGGTACTTAACGAAAGCCCTTCTTGTTGATTATAAGCTTCTAAATCGGTAATTTCTAAAACGGCTTTGGGTTGCGTATCAATGGTAAAAATAGCCTGATTTAAATCGGTGTATTTTACCTGTAGCATCGGATCAAAATCAGTAAAAGCGGCATCCACTTTTGTAAACTGCTCTATACGTTCAATACCATTGAGACTCATATTTTGCGTAATTTCTACGGCGTTGGTACTCCACGGTGTAATCATTTCTGCACGTGGTCCAATAAATGTACCTGAGATTTCGGTCTCTGTCAGGTGTTGTGCTTCTCCAAAAAGCCAACAGAGTTTGGCAACATTTTCGGGAGATTGAGTAGTCGTTTTTACGGCGAAAAAGCAATTTTTTTTAGCGAAAAATAAAATCATTGTACAACAGGTCTTGGGTTTTAGTATCTGCGCAAATTTATTACATTGCATGCTAAGGCTAAAATAATTGTTGATAAGAAATGGAAAATAAAATGGGAGAGGCTATTCAGGGCTTCACTCTAAGTGAAACGCTGACTAAAAATAAAAAAATCCCAAATCTTTTTCATTATCCAAAATAAATTCTACATTTGTCCCCTCAAAGCAGAAACAATGTTTAAGAATTTACATCATCGCCATCATATTCAAACAAACGAAAAAAATCGGGTGTCATGATGCTGTATTGATGTAAGTCATATAATAATATAAAGCGCGCCTGATAGGCGCGCTTTTTTTTTGTAAAAAACTATGGAAACAAATTTAAAAATTGCTATTCAGAAGTCGGGTCGGCTTAAAGACGACTCCCTAAAACTCTTAAAAGAATGTGGTATTGCCATTGATAATGGTCGTGATCAGCTCAAAGCTAAGGCCATTAATTTTCCAGTAGAGGTATTTTATTTACGTAACTCTGATATTCCACAATACCTTGAAGATGGCGTGGTTGACTGTGCCATAATAGGCGAGAACACCCTTGTAGAGAGCGATAGTCAAGCTGTTGTTATTGAAAAATTAGGCTTTTCTAAATGCCGATTGAGTATAGCGGTACCTAAAACGTCAAATGTGAGTTCTTTAGCCGCATTAGATGGCAAACGTATTGCCACTTCGTATAACAATACGCTTGATAAATTTATGACAAAAGCAGGTATTAAAGCCACGGCACATCATATTTCGGGTTCAGTAGAAATTGCCCCAAATATTGGATTAGCCGATGCTATTTGCGATTTGGTAAGTAGCGGCAGTACTTTATTTAAAAACAATTTAAAAGAAGTAGAGGTTTTGTTAAAATCTGAAGCTGTCTTGGTGTCGTCACCTCAAATTTCTAAAAAAAATTCAGACATCATAAACCGTTTACAGTTTAGAGTACAGTCGGTTTTAAAAGCCCGCAATTCGCGTTATGTGTTGATGAATGTGCCGAATGATAAAATTGATAATGTGGTTAAAATATTACCGGGTATGCGCAGTCCAACAGTATTGCCCTTGGCGGAAAAGGGGTGGAGTTCCATTCACACCGTTATCAGCAAAGGCTCTTTTTGGGAAGTTATAGACGCTTTAAAACAAGAAGGTGCCGAAGGTATTTTGGTTGTTCCCATAGAAAAGATGGTTTTATAATGATAGAACGCAGATGACGCTGATTATTATGATAATCGCGGATAATAGCTGTAGCAATAGGGCAAATAAAAGAAGATCATATAAATCATTTAAAATCTGCGTTATCAGCGTTCCAAAAAAATAATAAACAATGAAAATTTACACACAACCCGATAATAAAACACTCAAAATTCTTTTACAAAGACCCGAGAGTCAGCAATCGGCTGAAAAAGAAAAGTTGGTCGCCACAATTTTACAGACGGTAAAAGAACAAGGAGATACTGCTTTATATCAATATGCTAAAGATTTTGATAAAGTATCCCTTAAGTCGTTAATTGTCGGGACTTCAGAAATAGAAATAGCTGTAAAACAAGTGTCTGATGATTTAAAAATGGCTATAAATCAAGCTTATAAAAACATTTTTAAATTCCATAAAGCACAAGAAATTGACACTTCAAGAATTGAAACTACTACGGGCGTTTTTTGTTGGCGTAAACAAGTGGCTATAGATAAAGTGGGTTTGTATATTCCGGGGGGCTCAGCACCACTATTTTCAACCGTTTTAATGCTGGGTATTCCAGCACAAATTGCGGGTTGTAAAGAGGTTGTTTTATGTACACCGCCCGATAAAAAGGGTGCTATTGCGCCCGAAATTTTATACACCGCTCAATTGTTAGACATCAATACTATTTATAAAGTCGGTGGCGCACAAGCTATTGCGGCAATGGCTTACGGTACGGCAACTGTCCCGCAAGTTTATAAGATTTTTGGCCCTGGAAACAGCTATGTAACGCTTGCCAAAACTTTGGTGCAAAAAGAAGGTGTGGCTATAGATATGCCCGCCGGTCCATCGGAATTGATGGTGGTGTGTGATGCCACAGCGAATCCGGCTTTTGTGGCAGCCGATTTACTCTCACAGGCCGAACACGGCCCCGATAGTCAGGTTATTTTAGTGTGTACCGATGCGTTTATGGCCGAAAAAGTTAAAAAAGAAGTTGCTGCACAATTAAAAGTTTTACCCAGAAAAACTATGGC
>CAZGZH010000214.1:0-3966 GCA_964529645.1 uncultured Flavobacteriaceae bacterium | reverse complement strand
ATTATTTTTACAAAATAATAAGCTATACCCCCTATTTATTTATCAATATTTATAAAATATTACATTTTTACGATATAAACCCCTATTTAAAAGACGATATATAAAAATAAAGCATAGGATATTAATAAAAAAGCACCTTTGTAACGCGATATTTTGTAGCTTTTTGGTAAAAAGACGAGCGGTAATAGTAAAACAGAGAAGCAAAGCAGCCAAATCATATCATTTTGGAGAAGTTTAGAATCTAAAAGCGGAATAGGTTTTACCATAGCGGTTACGCCAATAACAGACCCAATATTAAAAATGTTCGACCCTATTAAATTTCCCAATGAAATTGATTTTTCTTTTTTAACAGCAGCTATAATTGACGTTGCCATTTCTGGAATACTTGTACCAATAGCCACAACACTTAAAGATATGACTCTTTCAGATACTTTTAAAGATTCTGCCATTTTTATAGCACCATCTATTAAGAGTTCTGAGCCACCCCATAAAGCCACACCCCCTATTAAAAACCAAAATCCTATTCTTAAATTGGAAGATTCTGTTAAATCTTCGTCAACTTCTTCTATACCTACTCCTAATACTTTAGCTTTTCTTACTAGAATGTAAATAAATGACAAGAGTAATAGCATTAAAATAAGTCCTTCTAATTGCGACACAATATTATCATTGTACAAAAACCAATACAACAACACTGTAAAAGCCACCATTGTTGGCCAATTGAGTTTATAAAAATATTTATTGACAAAAAGAGGAGCTATAATTGTAGTAAGACCTAAAACCAAAACAATATTAGCTATATTAGAACCAATAACATTTCCTAAAGCAATATCAGAATGATTATTAAGAGCCGCTTGCATACTGACTAACAATTCTGGCGCCGAAGTAGCAAAGGACACTACCGTCATGCCAATTACCGCTTTAGAAATATTAAATTTAAAGGATAAACCAACAGAAGCCTTAACTAGAAATTCACCTCCTAAAACAAGTAAAACAAACCCTAATAAAACAAAAACTAAACTCATAAAAATGATGTTATTATTCTTAAAACAAAGATAGCATTCTAATCTTAATAGTCAATTTTTTATTAATTTTTTGTTAAATAACTATTTTTTTAGTTATATAACTATTTTTTTAGTTATGTTTGCGTTGTAAAATTAAAATAATGGAAAAATTAACTCACAAAGAAGAAGAACTTTTACGCGTTTTATGGCAACTTAAAAAAGCCTTTGTCAAAGAATTAGTAGCACAACTCCCCGATCCTAAACCACATTACAATACTGTTTCTACAGTTATTAGAAAAATGGAAGAAAAAGGATTTGTAGGCCACACCCCTTTTGGCACAACGCACCAGTACTTTCCACTAATTTCTAAAGAAGCTTATCGCACACAATTTATGTCGCGTACTATTCACAATTATTTTGAAGACTCTTACAAAAACGTCGTGTCGTTTTTAGCCAAAGAAGAAAAAATAAGTGTTGCAGAGCTCAAAGAAATCATCCAACTGATAGAAAAAAGCAAGTCATGAATCTGTTTTTATTAAAGTCGGCTGGCATTATTGCACTCTTTTTAATTATTTATAAACTGTTTTTAGAGCGCGACACTTATTTCAAAAGTATAAGAGGCTATTTTATTACAGGTATTGTGGCGTCAATTGTTTTGCCCTTTATCAGCGTCACTAGATACATTGAAGCACCACCAGTACAGCAAATTATTTACAGTCAGAATTTTCAAAATTTAGTCAGCACAAATGAAGTTACGTCCTTTAATTGGTCCACTTTTTTGTTTTACATATATATTATAGGTATCGCTTTAAGCGGATTGTATTTTATTTTTCAAATAATAAGTCTTGCTAAATTATTAAATATAAAGTCAGTCAAAAAATATAATAATTATAGCATTATAGAGACACAAAAAGACGTATCCCCTTTTTCGTTTTTTAAATACATAGTTTACAATCCTAATCAGTTTAACGCTACAGAAATAAAGCAACTTTTAAAACACGAAGAAACACACGTCTTACAAAGACATAGTATAGATATGCTCTTAGCACACCTACTCACTTGCGTACAATGGTTTAATCCTTTTGCTTGGTTTTACAAAAAAGCCATCACACAAAACTTAGAATACATAGCCGATAAAGAAGCAAAATTTACCATAACGCCCAAAAATTATTCCTATTTATTACTAAAAACAACTAAGCCCAATTACCAAATGGTTTTGGCTAATAATTTTTACAATTCACTTTTAAAAAAACGTATTATGATGTTACACAAAAACCATTCACCGCGTCTTAAACAAATTAAATTAGCACTCGTTCTGCCTTTATTGGTGGGATTTGTATTTGCTTTTAACACAAAAGTTGTTGCACAACATAAACAAGATACTGAATCTAAAATAACAAAGGTTGATATTGACGTATTTGCTATGCAATTTGAAAAAAATGCAACAAAAGCCGATTTAGATAATATCAAATCATCTTTTAAAAATAAATTTGGGTTTGCTATTAAAATAAAAAACTTAAAGCGCAATGATAAAAATGAAATTACTGGCATAAAAATAACAGCCAAAAAAGGAAAAATTAATGCCCAATACGCAACAAGTAGTAGCGACCCCATTCAGCCTATTAAAATAGCATATAATGGCAAATCAGACCAAATAAGTATTTCTACTGGAAAAGATGCGCATAATAAAAATAGAAATTATTTTAGTTATAAAATTGAAAACTTCACAGGCAATCCTCAAAAACTGATAAAGTTACAAAACAGCCTTATTAATGATAAAGGTCAAAACGATATTATATTTATAAACAGTAGTGATACTATTATACACAAATTAAAGGGCAAAAACAGTTTTGTGTTTGTTTCTAATAAGGATAAAGGCAAAAGTAATGCTTCTTTATTCACTAAGCAAAGAGGTAACGTCAGTGCAACTTGGATAGATGATGCTGGCAATAAAACAGATATAATAGAGGTTAAAGAAGATGGCAACATCTCAAAAATTATTGAAATAAAAACAGATAAAAATGGTACTATTTCTAAAACTGTAAGAGTTTCTACTGATAAAAAAATGTGGAATGACAAAGATGGTAATGTAACAGAAATAATAGAAGTTTTAACAGATGAAAAACCTCACAAGCTTCATAAGAAATATAAAATGGTTAAAAACAACAGTAAATCGACTTGGAAAGATAAAAACGGTAATATTACAAAAGTAATTGAAGTTAAAACTGATAAAAATGGTAACATTACAAAAACTATAAAAGTAGACTCAGATAAAAAAGGTCATAAACTTATAATTAAAGATATTGATTTAGATGATAAAGATAAGGTGATTGATTTAGATGCTACTAATAATAAAAATGCATTTGTTTTTAGCACAAGCGGTAGCGAATCTCCTATTTTTATTCTAGACGGCAAAGAGATTAAAAAAGAAGCTATGGATAAATTTAATATTGACAGTATTAAATCTATCAGCGTACTTAAAGGCGCAAAAGCCACTAAAAAATACGGTAGTAAAGGTAAAAATGGCGTGATAGAAATTACTACTAAAAAGAAGTCTAAGAAATAATTCAACTTTGTTTTTGTAAACAAAAAGCAGCTATTTAATAATAGCTGCTTTTTTTATGTATTTTTGACATTTATTATGAAAAAAACTTGTTTTAAAATATTAGCTAAACTCAATATGTTATTTTTACCAAGTCTTGCCAAAAGAGGTGTAGACATGGCCAAAGCTAAAAAATGGCAAATGGCCCTTATTGGCTGGCGTTATTACGTCACAAAAAATAGTTTAGATTAATTATAATTTTTCTTTCTAATTAATATTAAAAGAAATATATTTGCACCCCAATATTAAAATGGCCTCGTAGCATAACTGAATAGTGCACTTGATTACGGCTCAAGAGGTTGCAGGTTTGAATCCTGCCGAGGTCACAATAAACCAAAAAAGGGTGAAAAACAAGCGAGT
>CAZGZH010000213.1:0-3985 GCA_964529645.1 uncultured Flavobacteriaceae bacterium | reverse complement strand
AAACCATTAACAGAGTACTGGGCTGAAAAAGTTCTTCAATGGACTACTTATACACCGCGAGTTGTAATTAACGTACCTACAGCTAAACGGCGTGAAATACTATTACAGCGATCAGCTGCTGGCCGTGAAATAATGATTACTAATTGGGAAACCTTACGCAACATTGTTTTACCTTCAAAACATTTTAAATTTATTATTGGCGATGAAACACACATTGTGCGAAATCGTAAAGCACAAGTAACCAAAGCTTTTTCGCGTTTACGTCCTCAATCTTTACTTTTACTAACCGCTACGCCCGTGGAACGGGGTGTACAAGATTACTATACTTCTCTACATATGCTACGACCTTATGAATTTAATAGTTACTGGCGCTTTGTTGGTTGGTACGCGCAAATGCATTTTAATGGTTTTGCTAATGAAATTGTAGGTACTCAAAACGAAGATTTACTTCGTGATCAGTTGTTTCCACTAGCATTACGACGACAAGCAGTCGATGTAATGAATATGCCAGAAAAAATTTTTGATTCTATTTATTGTCCGTTAACGCCTGCACAAGAAAAAATGTATAAAAAACTAGAAAAAGAATTTCTTATTACTCTTACTACTGAAATTTTACCTATTAGTAATCAACTGGCACGAACAGTTCGGCTACGTCAACTATCTATAATGCCGCAACGATTTGATTTAAAACAGGTTTCTCCTAAAATTGAAGCGCTGATTAGTTGGATTCAAACAAACGCAGTGAAAAATATTCAACTAGTTGTATTTACTTCTTTTCGAGATGCCGGCGCTGAAATTACTCGTCAACTTGTTGCAAATAAAATTACTGCTCAATCGTTTTTTGGTGGCGATGAAACGCCAAGAGACTTTTTGAATCAAAAAATTCAAGTGCTTGTAACCAATCCTGGTTTTGCTGGTGTGGGTACAGATTATTCTAATGCTGATGTTATTGTTTATATGGATGTACCTGTAAGCGCCACCGTGTTACGGCAGTCGCAGGAACGTACAACGCGAATTGGATTAAAACGCTCTCGGTTAATCATAACAATGATTTCTACAGAAATTGATCGTCAACTAGCCGCAATTTTAAAAAATAAACAAAATTTAATTCAGCTTATTGATATTTATGATGCTGTTTCCGCGGCTTTAAAATTGGAGCCAATTTGACGTTGTAATAATTCAAAAAAAATGTTATAATATAGATGTCGATAAAAAAGAAGGGATTATTCTACGTGTCAAACAAACCAAAAACAATAAGTACTTCCGATATTCGGTTCTTTAAATCTTGTCGGCAACGATGGGATTTTTCCAGCGTGCTTCGACAAGGATTACAACCTCGTCGTACGCCTAATTTTTTTATCCGTGGACGCGTATGGCATAAAGCGTTAGAAAAGTTTTATTCTTCTCGCGGTCAAATAAATATTGTTTCTGCTTTTGAAAAAGCGTTGGTTACAGAGTTAAAACATGAACGCGAAAAAGGAACCGTTTTTGAACCAGAAGTTGTGGAGGCCTGGTTACATGAAGGTAGAACAGTATTACGTATGTTTCCCTTTTGGGCGCAGCAACAAAATTTTAGTTTTGACAATTTTGAAATTTTAATGCAAGAAGTTCGAGATACTCAACCCTTGTTAATAACCGATAAACAGCAAATAATTGCTGAATTTTCTTTTAAGGCTGATATGGTTATTCGTGACCCTGCCGGAAAAGTTTGGCTTGTAGATTTCAAAACAGTTAATCAAATGCCGCACGATACTTCTTTTTTAGATTTTGATGAGCAAATTACCGGTTATTTAACAGCTTTAGAACAACGTTTAAATGAACATGTTACTGGAGCTATTTTTATTTATTTATATACTAAAGCGCCTTCATTACCCCGCCGATTAAAGTCCGGAGAATTTAGTCAAGCAAAAACACTTTTTTGTGATGCACAAACCTATTTTGATACTTTAAAACAGGCCAAAGTAGCTATGCAACCTTATATACCGTTTTTAAAAACATTACGAGCCCGTGAATTAAATGAAAATCCGTGGTTTAAAAAAGTAGTTGTTTTTCGGTCTCAAGAACAAAAAGAAATACTTTGGTTAACACATCAACGTGTTGCGGCCGAAATGATTGATCCAAATGTTTTAATTTATCCTGCACCTTCAGGAATAAACTGTACTCGTTGCGCTTATCAATCCGTGTGTTTAATAACTCAAATGGGTCGTGATCCTAAAACTACTATTCGTGCTGAATTTGTAGAACGAACTTATTTAGACGACGATAAAAAAGGAGCTAGTTAATGGCAACTAAGACACAGCCAAAACCAAAACGACCCTCTAAAAAACCGCAAACAAAAAAATCCGTTAAAAAGCCAAATTATGTTTTTCTAAAGCCGCAATCACATTGGACAACATTAAGTATGATGGTTTACGGACCACCAGGATGCGGTAAAACATATTTAATGGGTTCTGCAACACGTGATGATCGTTTTGGTCAATGTTTATTGTTAGATAATGATGGCGGCTCACGAACATTGTTAGCTCCGGCTGTTTCCGGTATCTTTAATTTGAAACGATTATCTATAGTACGCATTCTTAATTTTAATGCTTACACTGAACTGTATGCTTTTTTAACAGCGCATCCACAACAATTTCAAACAGTAATTATTGATAATTTGGGTGAAGCACACAATTTAGCGATGCAACAAATTATGCAAAAAGTTCTTTTAAAAGATCCTTCGCGCGACCCCGAAATTCCGGGACAGCGCGAATACGGCATTGCCCGTATTCAAATTCGACGTTTAGTACAATTTTTTAATTCTTTAAAAATCAATGTGCTAATTACAGCACATGCTTCTTTGGATAAAGATGACCTCGATAAAGTAACGTATATTCGTCCGGCTTTAGCTGGTAAACTTGCTTTTGAAGTACCGGGTGTTATGGGTATTGTGGGTTACTATTTTCCGCGTCGCGAAAAAACAACGCCCGGTGAAGATCCGAAAATAGTTCGTGAATTGTTTTTTCAACCAGTTAAACGTTTTGAAGCCAAAGATCAATCATCGGCTTTAGGCGTAAAACTTGAAAATCCGCGATTATCCCAGATTGCAGATATTGTGGGCATTGTAAATTCTAATGGAGGTACTATGTAAACACCTCAAAAATTAACTAATTATCTAATTACTACTTAACTCTATAAGGAGAAATATTATGCCAGTTGTTGATTTTAGTACCGTTGAATTAACTAATTTTGAACCTATCCCTGCAGGGACCTATGAACTACTCATTTCAGATGCCGAGGAAAAAGAAGGAAATAAGGCGCCGTATCTTAATCTCATACTTGAAGTCACTGACGCTGAAGATGCAGAGCTGGTAGGTCGTAAAGTGTGGGATATTCTATCGTTTAGTGCCGCTTCTTTATGGCGTCTTCATCAATTTTTGTTAGCGGTGGGTTTTGAGGAAGAAACATTGCAAGGCGAAGTTGATTTTGATCCGGCCGATTTGTTGGGGTACTCTGTTACTGCCATAGTAGGTATTGAACCTGCACGTGATTCTTATCCCGCACGCAATCGAGTTAAACGATATCTTTAATTTATTTTGTAATGGCCTTTACAGTGATGTAAAGGCCATTAAGGACTAATTATGCAATTATTGTCTTTTTTGTTCGCTAAAAAATCAGAGCAAGAATACATTGCGCTGCGAGCTATTCATCCCACAAAGCCCAACACTGTACGATCTAGTTATTGCGTTTCAACAGATGAAGTTCAAAGTTTTGTTAAAAGATATAAAGATACTTATGATGTTTATTTTGGAGTTTGTACTCGAAAAAATAAAAAACCAGATATTGAATCGGTGGATAGCGCTTATACTGTTTGGGTAGATCTAGATCTAGATCATTCTTTAACCGTAAAACAGCGTGTCGCAGAACTAAAACAAGCACTTCAAAAATTTATTTTTAAGCCTTCCGCAATTGTTTCTTCTGGTTATGGTTTTCATTTATACTGGAC
>CAZGZH010000212.1:0-3997 GCA_964529645.1 uncultured Flavobacteriaceae bacterium | reverse complement strand
ATGTAGTACCTTTCTCATCTTGAAATGTTCTGAATACGTTTTTTCCTTGAAATTCTTTATCGTCCCTACCAAGTCTATGTATTGACCACCCAAATGAGTTGTGTTTGTTTGAGAACCAACCAATTACTGTTTTTTGTGATAACCCAAATTCATTAGATTTAACATCCGTTGGCCGGCCATCTTTTCTAACCTTAAAGCGTTTAAACTCTTCTGTTAAACTTTTAAACCGTTCACTTAATTTCATAATTATTCCTTATACCAAATTGTTTCTTTTATATATCCACCTAATGTCATAACTTTTGAGTCAAAAACAAACGGCTTCATAGTTAATTTTAATTCTTCTGCAAATTCTCGTAACACTTTATGTCTAACACCGTATTTATCATAAGCGTAATAACCACGAATATCTGGGTCACTTGCTTCTTGCCATTGTAATTTTACATATCTCATACACACATTGTACTACAAAAGTAATACGCTGTCTAGTTATAATTGTGGAGCGTTTTTCTTTGATACTTCCATCTTCAATATTTCTTCTTTTGATGCTTCACCAATCTTATTAAATTTTTCACTTAAATTCATATTCTATCCTTTGGCAAATAACGACATTAATTTCCGTTAGATGGTTTATTTAAAGCTACCATCAAAAATTATAGCTTGATTAAAATCTGGGTCGTCTACAATCTTATACTTTATAGTCATACCTTTCTTTATCTTTTTATTCCATTCTTGGTGTTTTTTATCTGATGGGTTTAATACGATGTCATAAAATGCACCTTCTGGCCCATCTATAATACCTTCCATTTTTTTCTCGTTGTAATACTTTACTTTCCCAACTAAAACATCTGGCAAATTTGGTTGATTGTATTTACGCTTTTCACCTATACTTTTAAATTTTTCACTTAATTTCATATTCCCTCCTTTGGAAAATAACGACATTGATTGCCGTTATATGGTTTATTTTAAATTACTTAAAAATGCTTTTAGGTCGCCAAAATTTTTAATCACTTCCTCACTATCCTTTGCTAATACTTTAATATCTTTAAAATTACCACTTAGTGAGTCGAAATTGTAACTTATTGTGAATCTAAGTTTACCTGTGTCTATTGTAACAAATGCATTATCTTCACCTGCACCACCGCCTGTAGTTGCATCAACTTTTTTTACGGTATACCCAATCTCTTTTAAGTCAGCACCTAAAAATTTCTTGAAGTCTTTTTGTGCTCTTTGTGCTATTATTTTGGTTATTGCTGATGGGTTTGGTACAAAAAACGATAATGGGAACTTATCATTTGCTTCATGTACATCCATAAGTTTATTAAATTTTTCACTTAATTTCATATTATTTTCCTTTATACTAAATTAATAACGTTATAATAGTCGCGTCCTGATAAAAATTCAAGTAAATCCATACGTACTTGATCTTTGTAATCAATCGGTACGGTTATCTTAATTGTGTCATGTGAAACTATTGTTTCGTTATCATCTGAGTTTATATTAGTATCAGCTTTTTCGCCACTTTTTTCAACCTTGTCTATCTGATCATCATCAAAATCAATATCGTCAACGTCAAAATCAACCACTAGGTCGTCTAAACGCAAGTCTTTAAACACATCAAGCTCTAATTCATTTGCAACTGCCCTGACATCATTTAAGACATCCTGAAGGCCTGAAGTAAATTCACCTTGTACTAATGTGTTGTTAGCAGTTACACAAGCCATCTTTTCTTTAGATTCATCCCAATCAACTATACGCACTAAAAATCCTGTGAATACTGATTCATGCATTAACATAAAGTATTCACCACTAACGTGTGCTGTTTCTAGATTTCCATATTGTTTGTGTAATGCTGTGTATCGGTGATTTCCACATATAATATTGTTGGTTCTGGAATTTACTACAATGCCTGATATATCATCAAATTCCTTGATACTTGCTTCAAGTGCTTTCTTGGCTTCCTGTGACATCTTCCTTGGATTGAAATCACATAGATTGAATTTTGCTTCCATAATTAACTCCTATAGTACAATTGTATTATAGAAGTTAATGTATAGCAATATTATATAGTTACCACATAGCGTTACTTACACCAACCATATCCATCTTCTCTAAAAGCACCGATCTCTTCTAGCGATATTATTTTTTGGTTTTGTATTTCTTCTACTTTTATTATCTCATTTATTATAGGTGGTTCGCATAATTGCCTAAATCCAGAACCTATCTTTGGAACAGTGCTTAATTCAACATTTAATGTTTCGTTTCCTATAACATTTCCATTCTGATGTTTACGTACAGTTAGTCTAAAGTATCTTACTATTCCCATATGTCCTCAACTAGTAATCTGTTTGGGTGTTCTGGATTTTTAAAATACACGATAAACATTTTCTTAATCCAATCATCACCAAATTGTTTTGAGTATATGTAATACACTAGCTTTTTAGTGATGTTCATAAGTATGGAATTTTTACACATAACTTCTAACCTAACGAAATAGAGTAATGGGCCACTTGAGTTAATTTATTGATATCAAGTGACTTTTGTGTATTACACATAGAGATAACAGATATAGCTGAGTCTTTTAGTAGTCTTGTCTCTTCGTCACTTTCTAATTTTTCATAAGTAATAAGTTTACCTATTATTAATCCATCACTATTTCTAATTATTCCATTTTCCTGTAGTTTTACGTTTTCGCTTTTACATAAATCGTTCATTTCTCATCCTTTGTTTCTTTGGTGTATTTTTTAACTAGTTCGTTATTTAGTAAATCTCTAGCTTTACTGCCACCTATTTTAATAACGCCAAATCTTGATGATTCTCGGTAAAACTTAAGAATATTATGCTGTTTAAATATCACATCTTGCATTTCTTCTATTTTACGTTGACGATCTCTGATAATACCCTTTTGATATTTGATTGTTTCACCTAATTTTTCTATTTGAAGTTCTCTTGTTTTTAAGTTGTGATATACCTTCTTTTTAAAATATGCTATTAAATAATTGAAAGATATTCCATCTATCGTCCTTAATTTATGTTTTCCATTTTCTACTTCTACATAAAAGCATTTTGTTTTTTTAGAATGAAACTTCTTAAGTATCTCACCATGTATCTCTTCTAAAAAATGTACCTTCCTGCCATGTTCATCCACTATCATTCGTCAAACTCCCTTTCTGTTTCATTTAATCTAACTATAAAATCAATATCTTCTTTTAAATAACCCATAATACTTATTAATTCTGCTTGATCTATAAAATATTTATTAGTTTCAAAAGGTATTTTAGTATGTTTATGCTTTAATAGATACCTTGACCTTTTAACTTTCTCTTTTGGCTTATTAAAAGATAGATTATCAATTTCGTCCTCAAAATTAAGATAATGATAGAGGTAATATGCCTTACCTAATACTAAAATATTTTTTGATTGTGTTTTGTTTAATGGCATAACAAAGAGCAATTCTCCTTTGTAATAAATCTTTTGACCTATATGTAACTTGTAAAAATCTTCTTTATTCATCCTAACTCCTTTCCAAAATGATGTGGTATAATCACGTTTAATAATTCTTTCATTCTTTTATATTCACTTCTTTTTAGTCCCATTTTTTCAGCGTCCTCTATTCCAACATGAAGCCATTCATAAGCTAGCATTTGCATACAGCCAATTTGCACATGAAAATCTGTCATAGTTATATCGTATTGGTAGTAACTTAGATTAAATACTTTTGTTGACGCTTCTGCTTCTCCAAAAACTTCTGAATTTCCAAAAACTTTTGCTTTTCCAAAAACTTCTGCTTCTCCAAAAACTTCTGAATTTCCAAAAACTTTTGCTTTTCCAAAAACTTCTGAATTTCCAAAAACTTTTGCTTTTCCAAAAACTTTTGCATTTCCACAAACTTCTGCATTTCCAAAAACTTCTGAATTTCCACAAACTTCTGCATTTCCAAAAACCTTTGCATTTCCAAAAACAAAACAATTTTCATAGTGAGATAAATTATCTTCACTTT
>CAZGZH010000211.1:0-4004 GCA_964529645.1 uncultured Flavobacteriaceae bacterium | reverse complement strand
TCCGGATTGACTTGTGTTCATGCGTTTACTATTCTGTTCTAAATATATGTTCTTTCTTGTTTGGTATAATTGTTTCTAGTGTTTTATCAAAAAAAACAATAGAATTTTTAATCTTTTTAGATTTGGCAAAATTACTATTAAAAAGTAATTTACAAAATCTAATTTTAACAAAGGCGCAATTTATAATCATTCTAAACAATATACAAGATATTAATCAAACATTTATTAATTTAGCCACGAGAAATTTTATCATGATAACAAAAAATAAAAAACTAGCTACTCTTTTATCTTTTTTTGCAATAATGTTTTCATTATCAGCTTTCAGTCAAGATAATCCCAATTTAGAAATTCTAAAAAATTCTAAAATTGATTCAATTTTAATTAAAAAGAAAGCCTATAATAGTACACATCCTTTAAAAGGATATCGCATACAATTATATTATGGCAATGAAAATTTAGCCTATAAATTTAAGACAACTTTTAAAAAATTGTTCCCGTTTCAAGAAGTTACAGTAGAATTCGATAACCCCGATTGGAAGACTATGGTGGGTAATTTTAGAACACGTATTGCCGCAGATAGCGTTAATGTGGCCATTAAAAAACAGTTTTTAGGAGCCGTTGTGGTAAATGTGCCGCTAAAAATAGAATAATACTTTTTAAATATCTTTTTCTTTTTAATTGATTTATATTTGTCTCTATGAATTTAGACTTAGACCCTTCTTCAGAAAATCTTTCTAACGAAGATTTGGATATTGAAAAAAAACTGAGACCCCTTACATTCGAAGATTTCACAGGACAAGAACAGGTTATCTCTAATTTAAAAATATTTGTAGAAGCGGCTAAACAACGCAACGAGGCACTAGACCATACTTTATTTCATGGCCCTCCCGGTTTAGGAAAAACAACTTTAGCCCATATTTTGGCCAACGAATTACAAACAGGTATCAAAATCACCTCTGGCCCTGTTCTAGATAAGCCTGGCGATTTGGCGGGTTTACTTACAAATTTAGAAGAACGCGACGTTTTATTTATCGATGAAATTCACCGTTTGAGCCCCATTGTAGAAGAATACTTGTATGCTGCCATGGAAGATTACAAGATTGACATTATGATAGAGTCTGGGCCAAATGCCAGAACTGTACAATTAAATTTAGAACCTTTTACGCTTGTTGGTGCTACAACTAGATCTGGACTTTTAACAGCACCCATGCGTGCCCGTTTCGGTATTACAAGTCGCCTGCAATATTACAATGCCGAGTTGCTAACCACTATCATTCAACGCAGTGCCACCATATTAAATGTCCCCATTTCTATGGAAGCCGCTATTGAAATTGCGGGCCGTAGTCGTGGCACACCACGCATATCCAACGCTTTATTGAGACGTGTACGGGATTTTGCACAAATAAAAGGCGACGGTAGTATTGACATTAAAATTGCCAAATTTGCTTTAAAAGCGCTCAACGTAGATGCCCATGGCCTTGACGAAATGGATAACAAAATTTTGACCACTATAATTGATAAGTTTAAAGGAGGTCCTGTTGGCTTAGGGACTTTAGCAACTTCTGTTTCAGAAAATGCTGAAACCATAGAAGAAGTGTATGAGCCTTTTCTTATTCAAGAAGGTTTTATAATGCGCACCCCTAGAGGACGCGAAGTCACCGAATTGGCTTATAAACACCTCGGTCGTACAAGAACCGGCAATCAAAATGAGTTGTTTTAATTAAACTAGGGTACTACAAGTTATACAACATTAGGAAAAACCGATTGAATTTCGGACATTTGGATTATAAAAGAATATTAAAATGGCAACAGTTGACAAAATAAGAACCGGATTAATTGATAAAATTCTTTCCATTAGAAACAAAGACTTTTTAGAGGCACTTGATAAATTAATTTCATCAAGTAAATCTGAATCAGAAATTGTGGAATTGACTGATGAACAAAAAACAATGTTAGAAATGAGCGAAAACGATATAAAAACAGGGAAACTCATTTCTCAAAAGGCTATAAATAAACGAAATCTTGAATGGCTAAACGCAATATAGTTTGGACGCGAACTGCCGACCTTCAATTCGTAGGGGTTTTAAAAAATTTACAAAACAAGTAATTGAAGTTTTTAAAATCTAAATCAATTAGACCTTCAATAGTTATGCATGTTATGTGGAATCTAAATGTCATTTTAACTTGAGAAATATAATATCCCATACCAACTTTATCAAACAAGAAGCTCTAAAATTAGGGTTTGATCAATGCGGTATTGCTAAAGCCGATTTTTTAAAAGACGAATCCTCAAAACTTGAAAAGTGGCTTAAAAATAATTATCACGGCGAGATGCATTATATGGCCAATCATTTCGACAAGCGTTTAGACCCGCGGCTTTTGGTCACAGGCGCCAAATCGGTTATTTCTTTGACCTATAATTACTATCCAAAAAAAAATCAAAGGCAAGATTCTTATAAAATTTCAAAATATGCCTACGGACAAGATTACCATTTCGTCTTAAAATATAAACTCAAAACCCTATTACAAAAAATCCAAAACCAAATTGGCGAAGTAAATGGACGTTGTTTTGTAGATTCTGCACCCGTTTTAGAACGTGCTTGGGCTAAAAAAGCAGGCTTGGGCTGGATTGGTAAAAACAGTTTGCTCATCACGCCACGTAAAGGCTCCTTTTATTTTTTGGCACAACTAATTATTGATTTGCCATTAGAATATGACGCGCCATTTAAAACAGATCATTGTGGCACTTGTAATAAATGTGTAAAAGCGTGTCCTACAGAAGCCATTTTGCCAAACAATACTATAAATGGTAGTAAATGTATTTCTTATTTTACCATTGAATTAAAAGATAATATTCCTACAGACATGAAAGGGCGTTTTGACGATTGGCAATTTGGCTGTGATATTTGTCAAGACGTCTGTCCGTGGAATCGTTTTTCAAAACCCCATAATGAACCGCTTTTTAAACCCAACGAACAATTACTAAACTACAGTAAATCAGACTGGGAAGATCTAAACGAAGCTGTTTTTAAAACTATTTTTAAAAAAACAGCTGTGAAGCGTACAAAATACAAAGGCTTAAAAAGAAATATACATTTTTTAAAAAAATGACATTTATTAGTTTTCCACTTTTTTAATTGGGTTAACTTTGCCCCTTAAATATATAAATTATGAGTTCTAATCGCAAAAAAAGTGAAGCCTTGCGCTATCATGAGTTCCCAAATCCTGGAAAAATAGAAGTCAACCCCACAACAAAACACGCTACCCAGCGCGATTTATCATTAGCTTATTCTCCAGGTGTCGCAGAGCCTTGTTTAGAAATAGAAAAGAATCCAGATGATGTTTATAAATATACTGCCAAAG
Organism: uncultured Flavobacteriaceae bacterium; assembly: GCA_964529645.1. GTDB lineage: Bacteria > Bacteroidota > Bacteroidia > Flavobacteriales > Flavobacteriaceae > CG1-02-35-72. The sequence continues at coordinate 641 of CAZGZH010000211.1, read as the reverse complement.
GTAACTTGGTAGCCGTCATTTCTAATGGTACAGCCGTTTTAGGCTTAGGCGATATTGGGGCTTTAGCCGGTAAACCAGTTATGGAAGGGAAAGGCCTTTTGTTTAAAATTATGGCCGATATTGACGTTTTTGATATTGAAGTAGACACACATGATGTTGACAAATTTATAGAAACCGTTAAAAACATATCGCCCACTTTTGGGGGCATTAATTTAGAAGATATAAAAGCACCCGAAGCTTTTGAGATTGAGCGACGTCTTAAAGAAGAATTAGATATTCCTGTAATGCACGATGACCAACACGGTACTGCCATTATATCTGCTGCGGCACTTTTAAACGCCTTAGAATTAGCTAACAAAAAAATAGAAGAAGCCATTGTTGTTGTTAGTGGCGCTGGTGCTGCTGCTGTTTCTTGTAGTAAACTCTACAAAAAACTAGGTATAAAAGGTGAAAATATCATTATGTGCGACAGCAAAGGTGTCATAAGAAAAGACCGTGATAATTTAAGTCCACAAAAACTTGAGTTTGCAACCGATAAAGACCTCCATACTATTGATGAAGCTATGGTTAACAGCGATGTGTTTTTAGGTTTATCTAAAGGCGGATTGGTCACACCCAAAATGCTCAAATCTATGGCTAAA
>CAZGZH010000210.1:0-4007 GCA_964529645.1 uncultured Flavobacteriaceae bacterium | reverse complement strand
TAAAAGAGCGCCTAATTCAACAACTAATAAATCTACTTTTTCTGTTTTGGCAATAAGTTGGGCATTGCGCCACACCCGTTCTATATGAAACCAATCATGTCCGCCTTCGGCATCGGCTAAGGTTTCTCTGACAAATTTTTCAGTTTTTAATATGAGTAGATTCTCAGGCATATATATAAACGGTTTAGATTAGAATTGGAGAGGCAGGATATGAGGAATAAATTTAAAAGGATAACCCCTTTAACCATAAACCCCAAACCATTAACCTGAATTCTAACAAAACTCTTCGTAAGCACCAATCAAATTATTGGCAATCATCTCGGCAGAGCGTCCTTCAATATGATGACGTTCTAACATATGTACCAATTCACCGTCTTTAAATAATGCAATTGAAGGCGATGACGGCGGAAAAGGCACCATTTCTGCGCGGGCTGTTTGTGTGGCCTCAGTGTCGACTCCTGCAAAAACAGTAGTTAAATTTGTGGGTATTTTAGCATTTCTAAGCGATAAAACCACACCTGGTCTGGCCGTCCCAGCCGCACAGCCACAAACAGAATTGACAACCATTAAAGTGGTACCACTTTCTTTTAATATATTGTGAACGTCTTCAGCGTTTTTTAATTCTTTAAAGCCTACAGCGGTTAATTCGGCACGCATTGGGGCTACTAATTCTTCTGGATACATTTCTTATGTGTTTTTGTTGTTTGCAAATATAGATAAAATGTATCTTTGTCGCGCAATTAAAAAAAGTTGAAAATGGCTAGTTTTTCAAGATGGTTAGGCGCTGGTTTAGGATGGGCATTTGGGGGGCCAATAGGTGGACTCATAGGTTTTACCTTGGGCGGTTTATTCGACGGTTTGTCTAAAACCGATTTAAAAACCTTTCAACAAAATCATCAAGACCCCCGTCAAGCGGCTACGGTAGATTTTGAAATGAGTCTCTTGGTTTTGGCGGCAGTAGTTATAAAAGCAGATAATAAAGTTGACCAACGCGAACTAGATTTTGTACGCCATAGTTTTGTACAGATGTTTGGCAAAACGCGCGCTAATGCCGCTTTTAGATTGTTTAAAGGTATTGTAGCCAATAAACAAATTTCTACTAGAGAAGTGTGCGAACAGATTAGACAAAACGTGACGCATGCGTCGCGTTTACAACTGTTACATTTTTTATTTGGTATCGCTAAAGCGGATAATAATGTAAGTGACTCTGAAGTACAAGCTATTAAAACAATTGCAGGCTATTTGTATATCAGTCCAGCTGATTTCGAATCGATTAAAGCGATGTTTTACACCAGTACAGACAGTGCTTATGTGGTTCTAGGTATTACAAAATCGGCAACGGTTACAGAGATTAAAAAAGCCTATCGCACCTTGGTAAAAAAACACCACCCCGATAAATTACAACACTTAGATGACGCCCAAATTAAGGGTGCAAAAGAAAAATTTATGCAAATACAACAGGCCTACGAAAACATTCAAAAAGAACGCGGCTTTAAATAAGAAAACGATGCTAGAAAACAAAGACAATACCCGAACCAGTTTAGCCGAATTAGGAGAATTTGGACTTATAGATCACCTGACAAAGGATATAAAATTAGTCCATAAATCATCCGTAAAAGGTGTGGGAGATGATGCGGCGGTTATCAATCACAAGTCAAAACAGACTTTGGTAACGACCGATTTATTGATAGAAGGTGTGCATTTCGATTTGAGTTTTATGCCGCTCAAACATTTGGGCTATAAAGCGGTGATGGTCAATTTATCTGATGTGTATGCTATGAATGGTACAGCCACGCAAATTACTGTATCTATTGCGGCCTCTAACCGTTTTCCGCTAGAAGCAATAGAAGAATTGTATGAAGGTATCCATTTGGCTTGTAAAAATTATCAAGTCGATTTGGTGGGTGGCGACACTACTTCTTCCACTAAAGGTTTATTGATAAGTATCACTGCAATTGGTGAAGCTAAAGCTACCGATATTGTGTACCGCAACGGTGCCAAACAAAACGATTTATTAGTTGTTTCAGGAGATTTAGGCGCGGCTTATTTAGGCTTACAAGTTTTAGAACGCGAAAAACAAGTTTTTGAAGTCAATCCACAATCGCAACCCGACTTAGATCAATATTCTTATTTAATAGAGCGTCAATTAAAGCCCGAAGCGCGTAGAGATATCATAAAATTATTAGCCGATTTAAAAGTCAAACCCACAGCTATGATTGATATTTCGGATGGTTTGGCTTCAGAAATTATTCATATCTGCCAACAGTCTAAAGTAGGCTGTCATTTATACGAAGATAAATTGCCACTAGACCCACAAGTTATTGCTACCTGCGAAGAGTTTAAATTAGACAGTACCACCATCGCTTTAAGTGGCGGTGAAGATTACGAATTGTTGTTTACCATTGCCCAATCTGATTTTGATAAAATAAAAGGCAATCCTAATTTTACAGTTATTGGCCATATGACTGATACTTCTTTAGGGATGCAACTCATCACACGTGGCGACCAACAAATTCCGTTAACCGCCCAAGGCTGGGATGCATTTTTAAAGAAGGAATAAAAATAATTGTATCCTATAGAAAACAAATAAATCATAAAAATGTTTTTTATAAGAAACACAAACGGCAAAAACGGTTTAATTCTGCCAAAACGAGGTCTTTGTTTTCTATAAATCCCATATGGCCGCCATCTAACAAAACCATTTGAACGTTTGGTAGCGGTTTGAGTCTTTTTTTAAGTGGTATGGTTTTTATAGCAAGGTCTTTTTTACCTATAAAAACTAGTGTTTTAAAAGTATTATCTTCTAGAAGATAAGACAAATCTTCACGGATTTTCATACCTTCTAAAGCGGCAACAATGCCTTGTTTTGAGGTTTTTAAAGCTTCTTTTAAAATGTGTTGCATTTCCCTTTTAAAAACAACTTTATTTTTCTCGGCAAACAAACCTGGAATGGCGATTTTAATTACGACCTCTGGATTTTTTTTAACGATTTCAATAGTCTTGTTTCTATCGTTAATTTTAATGGGGTCATCGGGTAAAAAAGTGGAGTTTAAAAGACAAATCCCTTTGACGTTTTGAGGAAATATTTTTGCAAAAGCCATAGCTACATAACCACCCATACTATGGCCAACAAAAACAACTTTACGAAGACGTAAATGCTTGAGAACAGCTTTAACAATTTCGGCTTGCTCATTCATTGAATGAACATATCCTAAATTATTAGTTTGTCCGTGACCTAATAAATCAATACAAACTACACGATATTTCTCAGACAGAACTACTGAGATTTCTTGCCAAATACTCAAGTTTTCTAAAAAACCGTGTAACAAAACAATGGCTCTGCCTTTACCTAGTTGAGTAAAGTGAATGGAGCAGTTTTTGTAAGTGATAAAATTGGGCATAGATAAAAAAGACTGTTCTAAAAATTCACGTCAGTTTGAGTGGTCACGCCTTGGCGTGAATGTATCGAAAACAAGTGATTTATTATACAAATACTTCTCGATACACCCACTTGATGTGGGTACTCGAAGTGACGTTAGTATGTTTTATGAAGACTTCATCAAAGCCTCAATTTCCGTAATTTCAATAGGAATGTTAGCCATTAAATTCAGCGGTTCGCCTTGTTCTTGAATCACATAATCATCTTCTATACGGATACCCAAATTTTCTTCGGGAATATAAATGCCCGGTTCTACGGTAAATACCATACCCGCTTGCATAGGTTCGGTTAAAATACCATAATCGTGCGTGTCTAAGCCCATATGATGCGAGGTGCCGTGCATAAAATATTTTTTATAAGCAGGCCAAGCAGGGTCTTCATTTTTTACGTCATCTTTAGTAATTAAGCCTAAACCAATGAGTTCTTGTGTCATTAATTTGCCTACTTCTACATGGTAATCTGCCCAAATAGTGCCGGGTACTAGCATTTTAGCCGCGGCTTTTTTAACGCGTAAAACGGCATTATAAACAGCTGCTTGACGGGGCGTAAATGTGCCTGAAACAGGGAC
>CAZGZH010000209.1:0-4040 GCA_964529645.1 uncultured Flavobacteriaceae bacterium | reverse complement strand
AGAAATGGTGTCTGACATTGTTTAACCGAATATTTTTTTCATAACCCAAGCAGGGCCAATTAATAAAAATTGTAAGTCTTTAAAAAACGAGGGTTTTGCCCCTTCAATATGATGGCCATAAAATTGGCCTATCCAAGCCACTACAAAAAGGACGATTGACGTGTATAAAAGAGGGGTGTATTGTCCTAAATAATAATTTAAAAAGATACAAACAGCCGATAAAATGAGCATTTTTATAGCAGTTGCTATCGATAATTTGATATAAAAAACAAGCAACAAAATAACTAAAATTGTAGCCCAATTTTCTATAAATGGATTGTCAAATGGGAGTTTTTCTGCTAAAAAATTTGAAGGAATACTCATAAACATGCCTATAATAGAAAAAAAGATAGCAGGTACGCAAACGTAATGAATAGCCTGATTGGTCTTATTTTGATGGCTCACAGCATAATCTGCAAACCATTGGTCTAGAGTTTTCATAGTTTAATTAGTTTAGGCTTAAAACTACAAAAAATTTTAAAGTCTAAGCAAGATTTCTTAGTTTTAAGCCAAATTAAAATGATGTCTAACACACTGTCTCATATGATGCCTTTGGGCACTAAAGCACCCGATTTTAATTTGTGGGATACTATTTCTCAGGATTTTAAAACACTTGAAACTTTAAAAGGTAACAAAGCCACAGTTATAATGTTTATTTGTAATCACTGTCCGTTTGTGTTACACGTCAATAATACTTTGGTAAAATTAGCAAATAATTACCTTAAAAGGGATGTTAAATTTATTGCTATTTCATCAAATGATGTGGCGAATTATCCACAAGATAGTCCCGAATTGATGGCACTTCAAGCCCAAAAATTAAAATATCCTTTTCCGTATTTATACGATGAGACACAAGTTGTAGCCAAAGCTTATCAAGCGGCCTGCACACCCGATTTCTTTGTTTTTGATGCTGATTTAAAATGCGCTTATCGCGGACAATTAGACGCTTCACGTCCGGGAAATGGCCTTTCTGTTACTGGAAATGATTTGAGAAAAGCTTTAGAGCTTATTTTACAAAATAAACCAGTTGATTTTGACCAAAAACCGAGTATGGGTTGTAACATTAAATGGCGCTAAATGAAAATTAAACTCATAGCTGTCGGTAAAACAGACAATCAGAATTTAAAACAACTCATAGCCGATTATCAGAATCGATTGAAGCATTATATCGGTTTTGAATTTCTAGTTATTCCAGATATAAAAAACACTAAAAATTTAAGTGAAACACAGCAAAAAACGGCTGAAGGAGAAGCTATTTTAAAGCATATTGTAAATAGCGATCAATTACTTTTGTTAGATGAAAATGGCAAGAGTTACGATTCGGTTGAATTTTCTAAACTGTTGCAAAAAAAGATGCTAAGTGGTTGTAAGCAATTGGTTTTTGTCATAGGAGGTCCTTATGGTTTTTCGGAGGCTGTTTATAAAAGAGCGCAAAGTAAAATAGCTTTATCTGCTATGACGTTTTCGCATCAAATGGTGCGCTTGTTTGTCGTTGAACAATTGTACCGTGCTTTTACCATAATTAAAAATGAACCCTATCATCATAAATAATATTAAGTGTCACCCTGAGCGCAGTCGAAGGGTCTCAAAACCAACAAACCCCTAACCAATGAAACTTGTTTTTGTCACCAACAATCCACATAAATTAGCCGAAGTCAGGGCTTTATTACCCCAACATCATATTTTGAGTTTACAAGATATTGGGTGCTATGAAGACATTCCCGAAACACAGGACACTATAAAAGGCAATGCCATTCAGAAAGCCGAATACGTCACAAAAAAGTACGGCTATTTTTGTTTTGCTGATGATACGGGTCTTGAAGTGGCGGCTTTAAACGGTGCTCCTGGTGTATATTCGGCACGTTATGCGGGTCCCGATTGTAAGGCACAAGACAACGTCAAAAAATTGTTAGCGGCCTTAAATGACACGACCAATAGGGCAGCGCGGTTTAAAACAGTAGTTGCTTTAACAACTCAGACGGAAACAGAAACTTTCGAAGGCATTTGTAAAGGTCTTATTTTAAAAGAACATCATGGTAATAGTGGATTTGGATATGATCCTATTTTTAAGCCCGAAGGCTACAACAAAACTTTTGCCCAAATGACACAAGAAGAAAAAGCGGCTATAAGCCATCGTGGTAAAGCTGTAAGACAACTCATAGATTATTTAAAAACGAATTAAAATATTATGGACTTATTCAAAAAACAAGATTACGAAGCCTTAAAAAAGCGCATCGAAAATGTGTCACCAAACAGCGAGCGACAATGGGGGAGTCTCACACATGCACAAATGTTGGCGCACTGTACAAAGGTTTTAAACGTAGCCTTAACCGATTATAAAAGCCAGTATTTTTTAGGAAAATTATTCGGAAAAAAGATTGTATCCAATATTTTAAAAAACAAATACGAAATGAAAAAAGGTATTAAATCGTCTAAAAAACTCTTTGAAGCCCATCCAAAATCATTCGATGAAGAAAAAGCAATTTTGTTAGAGACTTTTAAGCAATTTCATAAAAACGGGGCGGCATTTTACGAAAATAAATTGCATCCTTTTTTTGGAAGATTAACTGCTGACACTTGGAATATCTTAACCTATAAACATTTGCATCATCATTTGACACAGTTTTCCAGTTAGCATTAGTCAGGGCTTCACTCAAAGTGAAGCCTTGACTAGAAACATTTAACACTATCTTTCACGTAAAGGTGGAAATCCATCTAAAAAGCAACAAAATTGATACGATGACTTCGAGTCATCTTATCAATAAAAATAGTTTAGTTTACAGAAACCAAAGCCACTTTAAAAATAAGCGGTGCATTTGGGGGGATAACACCTCCGGCACCATGACTACCATAGGCCAAATCAGATGGAATGACAAAAGTAGCTTCTTCGCCTACTTTTAGCAATTGAATACCTTCGTCCCAACCGGCAATAACTTGACCAAGACCCAGATTAAAATCAATGGGTTGATTGCGTTGAAAAGAAGAGTCAAAAACCTGTCCGCTAAGTAATTTACCCTCATAATGAACAGATACTTTACTGCCTTTAGTGGCCGGCTTACCGTCTGTATTTTTGGTTATTTTGTAAAACAAACCACTATTGGTTTTATCAAAACCTTCTGTTACAGCTGCCAATTCTTTTTCGGCTTCTGCCTTGGCATTGGCTTCACGATTTGCACGAGCGCCTTCAAAAGTTCTAAAGGCTTCAATAGCATTAAATTTATTGGCGGCAGCGCCTTGTCTTATTATTTCAACAGTTTCTATAAAGTCATCTTGAGCAATGGCATTAACAACATCCATACCTTCTATAACATTTCCAAAAACCGTGTGCTTACCATCTAACCAATCTGTTGCCACATGCGTTATAAAAAACTGAGACCCATTAGTACCAGGACCCGCATTTGCCATAGACAAAATACCAGGACCGCTGTGTTTTAAATCGGGATGAAATTCATCTTCAAATTTATAACCAGGGTTGCCAGTGCCAGTGCCTTGTGGACAACCGCCTTGCACCATGAAGTTATCTATAACACGATGGAATTTAAGTCCGTCGTAATAAGGGGTGCCTTGTGGTTTGGCACTATTCTCCATATTTCCTTCGGCTAAAGCCACGAAGTTACCTACAGTTCCAGGGGTTTTTTCAAATTCAAGAGCTAAGACAATAGCCCCTTTGTTTGTATTTAATTTTGCATATAAGCCGTCATTCATAATTTTAAATTTAGAGCGGCAAAGCTACATAATTTTAATGTTTTATTTGTGAAACTCTATTTTGAAAATCCGCTATAAGCGGAGTATTCAAAATAGTAAGTTGAATTAATGCCGCTTTTTAGCGGGATATGGGTTAATACCACGATCCTCTGGGTCGGTTTTTTTATTGGATTCAGGGTTCTATCCTGAGTTCCACACCTTTTTATTTTAGGCGAATTACATGAATATTAGACGTCCAAAAAAGCTAAATTTTATGTTACTTTGTACTTTATTACAAATTAATGAAGGTAGTTGTT
>CAZGZH010000208.1:0-4061 GCA_964529645.1 uncultured Flavobacteriaceae bacterium | reverse complement strand
ATAAATTACGATTTGCTAAAAAAACGTGCCCAATTGGTTTTTTATACAGCTTGGGAATTGGCAAACAGAGCAACACGTATAAAAGTAGATAAGAATTAGTGTACTGCGTTATAGACATAGAAACCACCGGAGGTAAATACAACGAAGAAGGCATTACCGAAATAGCTATTTACAAATTCGATGGTCAAACTATTGTAGATCAATTTATAAGTCTTGTCAATCCAGAAAAACCCATTCAGCCTTTTGTCGTCAATTTAACGGGTATTAACAATAAGATGTTGCGCAATGCCCCTAAATTTTACGAAGTAGCCAAACGCATTGTTGAAATTACTGAAGACTGTATTTTTGTAGCTCACAATTCTAGTTTTGATTACCGTATTTTAAGTGAGGAATTTAAACGTATAGGCTATACTTTTGAAAAAGAGACACTCTGTACAGTACAATTAAGTAAAAAACTCATCCCCGATTTAGAATCGTATAGTTTAGGAAAATTATGTAGAACTTTAGGTATAGCTGTAGCCGATAGACATCGTGCTAGTGGCGATGCGCTTGCCACTGTTAAGCTCTTTAAATTATTACTTTCTAAAGACACAGAAAAAAACATTATTAAAAAGAACATCAAACCTATAGTTAATGCCCAATTAATTTCAGAGAAACTCACCCGATTACTTGAACCTTTAACTAGTAAAATGGGGGTTTTCTATCTGCACGATAGCGAAGATACTGTTCTATACATAGGCAAATCGGCTAATATTAAAAAAGAAGTTCTTAAAATTTTTATTGGCGAAAGCAGTACAAAAATAGCGCTTCAAAAAAAGGTGTACTCTATTTCTACGGAAGAAACTGGGAACCTGCTTATATCTAAAATAAAATACATTCAAGAAATAATTCAAAATAAACCTAAATACAACAAGCGTTACTTTACACCTTATAAAAGATATTCAATTAATTTACCCGATATGCTTTTAATAAATAAAGGACGTGATGTTGGCGAAAAATCGGTTATTTTAATTGAAAATAATACCTACAAAGGCTATGGTTTTTTTGACTTAAACCATCAAATAAGTGCCATAGAAACTTTGCGTCATTTAATAAACGACACAGGAGATTCGACCGTAATCTTACCTATAATAGATCAACATTTGAGACGTAATAAATCAGAAAAAATAATTCATATTGGTCTACAATGAAGAAGATAATTTACTTTTTATGTTTAAGCCTTGTCATTACTAAAATTACTGCCCAAGACATAGCGTTAACCCCTAAATTTGACAATGTTTCTTTAAGTGAACTCAATCTAAAATATTACGAAAAAGATTCTAGCGCAAATGCAGTTGTTTTGTATGAAAAAGCTTTCACAAAAATGGCTTACCATCACGATGATATTGTGGTAGAAACTACTTTTTATTATAAGGTGAAAATTTTTAATACTAATGGTTATGAAAATGCAACAATAACAATTCCTATCTATAATAATTCAAAATCAAAAGAACGGATTTTTAATATAAAAGGTATTACACATAATCTTGAAAACAATCACGAAATAAAAACGCTTCTCGATGAAAAACACATCTTCAAAACTAAAGTCAGCGACAATTTAACGGAAATTAAATTCACCTTACCCAATTTAAAAAAAGGAAGTGTTATAGAGTATATGTATACTAGACAATCACCTTATTTTTTTAAATTTACGGGTTGGCAGTTTCAAGGCGAAATTCCAAAAATATACAGCGAGTTACATTCTTTAATCCCAGGTAATTGGGTTTACCATAAGAACCTCATTGGATATAGAAGTCTGGATGTTAATAAGCAAAAAATTAAAAGAGATTGTTTTTATGTTAGGTCAATTAAAAGTACTGCAGAATGTGAAGATTTAACTTATGCTATGAGAGATATTCCTGCCTTTAAAGAAGAAGATTTTTCAACAAGTCGTAAAAACCATCTTTCTAGGATAGCTTTTGAGTTATCAGAAATTCATTATTTTAATGGTGACCATGAAAAATTTACAAAAACATGGAAAGATGTTGACAAACAACTGAGATACGAATATGCTATTGGAAGTCAGCTCAATAAAGTAGGTTTCACTAAAAAACTCTTACCAGATGCGCTTTTTACAGAGTCAGACAGTTTAAAAAAAGCCATAAAAATCTATCATTATATTCAAAATTATTTTAAGTGGAATGAAGAATATCACATATTTAAAAATGTGAATTTTAAAAGAGCATTCAAAACAAAAATAGGCAATGCTACAGAAATAAATATAGCTTTATGCAATGCTCTAAATGCAGCAGGTATCCCAACCCACTTAGTATTACTTTCTACAAGAAATAATGGTTTACCAACTTTTGTTCATCCCGTTTTATCCGATTTTAACTACGCTATTGCCTTAGCCAAAATTGGTAAAAATAATTACCAACTAGATGCAAGCAACAAATTACTCCCCTTTAGTTTGCTTCCTTATAAGGCTTTAAACTCCTATGGGCGTGTATTAACATTTAAAAAAGGTAGTTTTTGGGAGAACCTAAACCCCAACCGAAACATAGTAACGACTTCAGTTTATTTAGGTCTTAAACAAAATCATTTAAGTGGATTTATGAGAATAAGTAGTACTGCTTATACAGCACTTGATAAAAGATCTGATATCAAAACTTTTGGAGAGAAGAAATATTTAAAAGATTTCGAAAATAATTCTAAAATCAATGACTTAATTATAAAGTCATACCGCAATAAAAATTTAAACAATTTAGAAAAGGTATTTATTGAAGACTTTAATGTAAGCCAAGGAGACTCCTTGAGCGGAGAAGATATGATTATAATAAACCCGTTTATAAACGGATTGAGCAAAAATCCATTTAATTTAAAAGAACGCACATATCCTGTAGATTTTGGCTATCCTAGGACTATTAACTACAGTTTTAAGTTTAATGTTCCCAATGGTTATTCAATTATTTCTATTCCTAAAAACGTCACAACAAACTTAGCTAAGAATGCCGTCCTTCTAGTATCTAAAAGCACAATTAGTAATCAGAAAATTATAATTAATTATAAATTCTCAATCAATAAAATTACTTTTCCTACAAAGGAATATCAAAGTTTAAAAAATTTATACAAAAAACTAATTGAACTCAATAAAGAGGTAATAATACTTAAAAAGAAATAATGAAGTTTTGGTTGTTTTTTTACATCGTATTTTTAAGTTATACCGTTTGCTGCCAAACTACAGGAATCCCTTATGAATTAGGTAATGTTTCAAATAAAGAGCTCAAATTAAAAGTGTATTCTAAGGATTCAACTGCCAACGCAATTGTATTGTATGATAAAGTTTATCTTAAAATTATTAATCGTAAAAAAAAATCTTACCTTCAATCAACTTATTATTACAAGATAAAAATATTTAATAAAAACGCATACGATTATGCCACAAATACTATTTTAATGTTTAATAGTGGTGGCAATAAAGATAAAGTTTATAATATAATTGGAATTACACACAATTTAGAAGGCAACAAAGATGTTAAAACCTATTTAAAGAAATCAGATATTTTTAAAACAAAAAAATCAGATTTCTTTGATGAAGTGACATTTACGTTACCAAAAATAAAAGAAGGCAGTGTGTTAGAAGTTAAATATGTAACAGAAACACCTTATTGGTTAAATTTTAATGCTTGGAAACCACAAAGCGATTTACCCCACGTCTATAGCGAATTATACGCCTTAATACCAAGCAGATGGTATTATAACTTACATCTTTATAATTTAGACTCTTTAGATGTCCACAAAAGATATATAAAGAAAAAGTGTTATAACGTCGAAGGGCATTTAAATGACAAGTATTGTCTAGAATTTCAATTTGTTAAAAAATATATCCCTGCTTTTAAAGAAGACTCTTATTACACAAGTAAATCAAATTTTATACCTAGGATAGACTTTCAATTATCAATGTATAAATCACCTCATGGTTATATGAGCTTTTACGCCTATTCTTGGGGTAAAATGGATGAAGATTTTAAAAACTATTCATTTATAGCCAGTGAACTTAAAAAATATAAAAAATTTAAACG
>CAZGZH010000207.1:0-4081 GCA_964529645.1 uncultured Flavobacteriaceae bacterium | reverse complement strand
ATTGCGACTCTTATGAATACTTACACCTACGCTAACTTTTGGCTCGTAAACCATAAAACGACGTGTGAATATAATCTCATCATAATCGTCTTTAACTTGTAGGATATAATTGCCACTCAATTTAAAACGCATTTTATCATTAGGTAAAATAAGATTGTAGTGTGTATAGATTTGATAAGTGTTAAAAGCATTGCTGTATGTTCTAATATTATCAGTTGTCAAACCGTTTAAATATTCTGTGGGTGCAATTTTACTGGGTTGCCAATTATAATCGCAGTGAATTACAGAGTAAGTATAATTTTTTTCATCGCCATCAAGATCGTCAAAAGATAATTCAATAAACGCTCCTAGTTTAATAATGGGGGCATAAGCATTTACTTTTAAAGGTTTTATTTGTATGCTTTTTATATTATTAGGAGCTATTCTTTTTTCTGTTTTTTGAGCCAGCAAAGAAGTGCTTATAAAAACACAAATAATACTAATTTTAAAAAGTAAAAAATTATATTTCATCTTACTTTATTGAGAACTTTAAAAGTATAAAAAATATTTTTCAAATTTGTCTAATTTTGGTTCGTAAAATAACATAATTTATGAGCTCGTCTCCAATATATTTTTTAAATTTGCACAACTTTTTTATTATTTATAATTTAAATACATAATATGTCACAAGACATTCATATAAAAAAGGGCTTAAACATACCTTTACAAGGTTTATCGGATAAAAAAACTACGCAATCCAAAAGCCCAAATCAGTATGCAATTCAACCTACGGACTTTCATGGCTTAACACCAAAATTAAGTGTTAAAGTTGATGATATTGTAGCTACAGGCGATGCTCTTTTTTACGATAAAAACAACGAAAAAATAAAGTTTACGGCTCCTGTTTCTGGTAAAATTGCCGCCATTAAACGGGGTGCAAAGCGTAAAATTTTAGCTGTAGAAATTTTAGCAGATGCCAAAAATGCTTACAAGGACTTTGGTAAAACAGCTTTAGGCTCTTTGTCACCAGAAAAGATTAAAGAAACTATTTTAGAAAGTGGTTGTTGGCCTTATATTAAACAAAGACCTTACGATATAATAGCAGACCCAGCCATTACGCCTAGAGACATCTATATTTCGGCTTATAATACAGCACCTTTAGCAGCCAATTATGCCTATATTTTAAAAGACAGAAAAGAAGCATTTGCAGCAGGTATTACAGCTTTGTCAAAACTCACTAAAGGTCAAATAAACTTAGGTATTACAGCTAAAGACGATGCCTTTTTTGAAGATATTAATGATGCCAATATTTTTTATGTGAGCGGTAAGCATCCAGCCGGAAATGTTAGTTTTCAGATAGCTAAAACAAATCCTTTAAATCAAGGAGAAAAAGTATGGACCGTCAACCCTCAAGACGTGGCTATAATTGGCGATTTATTTTTAACAGGCCATTACAAAGCTCAAAGAACTATTGCTTTAGGAGGAACAGGTGTTAAAAACCCACAATATTATACTGTAACCACAGGACAAGATTTAAGCAGCTTGTTTAAAGGAAATTTAAACAAAGGCGATTACAGAATTATCTCTGGAGATGTACTTACAGGATTTAAAATTGAAAAAGACAGTTATTTAAGTTTTTACACCAATTTAATATCGGTTATTCCAGAAGGCAATCATTATGAATTTTTAGGATGGCATCCTTTTATTGGTAATAACAAATTGAGTTTATCGCGTACTTTCTTTTCTTGGTTAACACCTAATAAAAAGTACAATTTAGATACCAATATAAACGGAGAAGAACGTGCATTAGTTGTAACTGGCGAAATGGAGAAAGTTTTTCCAATGGATGTATATCCAATGCAATTAATAAAAGCAGCTATGGTTGGCGATATTGAAAAAATGGAAAACCTCGGTATTTACGAAGTCGCACCAGAAGATTTTGCTTTGATAGATTTTACCAACACTTCTAAATTAGAAGCGCAAGATGTTATACGATACGCTCTAGATTTAATGATAAAAGAGGTAGGTTAATAATTAAGATAATTTTATATGAAATGAGCCATAAAATGAGGTTAAACCAACCAAAACAATAAATGGCGAATGACATCTGACTTCTAAAAAAAATAAAAAATAACAGATGAAATTTATAAGAAAAACATTAGATAAAATAAAACCTAATTTCGAAAAAGGAGGTAAATTAGCCAAATATGCACCTGCTTATTTTGCAATAGACACTTTTTTATTCGTACCAAATCACACTACTAAACACGGCGCACATATACGTGATGGTGTCGATTTAAAACGCGTGATGTACACCGTAGTTTTAGCCTTACTGCCTGCCTTATTTTTTGGTATGTGGAATGTAGGTTACCAACATTTTTCTCAAATAAATGGCGATTTGTCTTTTTGGCATTTAATGGGATATGGCGCTGGTAAGATTTTGCCTATGGTAATTGTATCGTACGGTGTAGGTTTGGGAATAGAATTTTTATTTGCCATTAAACGTGGTCACGAAGTCAACGAGGGTTATTTGGTAACAGGGATGCTTATTCCACTTATTATGCCAGTAGATTTACCTTTATGGATGTTGGTTTTAGCAGTTGTTTTTGCCGTTGTAATTGGTAAAGAAGTATTTGGCGGTACCGGTATGAATATTTTAAATCCGGCCTTATTAGCACGGGCTTTTGCTTTCTTTTCTTATGCGCCTTATATGTCGGGCGATAAAGTTTGGGTAGCCGATGCTTCAAAAATAGATGCCGTTTCTGGCGAAACTTTATTAGGTCATTTAGCCACAGGTCATGATATTACAAGTCATAGTGTAATGGATATGTTTATGGGGTACATTCCGGGTTCTGTTGGCGAGACATCAGTATTAATGATTTTAATAGGAGCTGCTCTTTTAATATTTACGGGCGTAGCTAGTTGGCGTATAATGCTTAGTTCTGTTATAGGCGCAAGCGTTATGGGTTTAATATTTAATGCTTTTGCCGTTAATCCACTTATGGCATTTCCTTGGTGGGAACAAATGCTTGTGGGCGGTTTTGCTTTTGGCATGGTGTTTATGGCTACAGACCCTGTAAGTTCGGCACAAACAACAAAAGGAAAATGGATATACGGTTTCTTAATAGGGCTCTTTGCCATTATGATTCGCGTATTTAACAGCGCTTATCCAGAAGGTGTTATGATGGCCATTCTGTTAATGAATGTCTTTGCACCAACCATAGATCATTTTGTAATACAATCTAACGTTAAACGTCGTAAAAATCGTTTAAAAAAAATAGTTAAAACGACTTAATTATGAATAGAAATAGCAACGCATATACTTTTACTTTCGCTTCAATTTTAGTTATTGTTGTGGCTTTAATATTGGCTTTTGTGAGTCAGGCTACCAAAGACCGTTACGAATCGAATATCAAAAAAGAAAAAATGCAAAGTATCTTAGCCACTATTGGTGTTGACGTAGATCGCGACCAAGCCGCTAAGGTTTTTAAAGACTATGTAAAGCAAGAGTTGACGCTTAACGCGGATGGCTCTATAAATAAAGATGTTAATGCTTTTAATATTGACTTAAAAAAAGAGCTCAAAAAAGATCCTAAAACTCAGTTATTCCCAATTTATCTGGTAGAAAAAGAGGGTAAAAAATTCTATGTTGTACCACTTTACGGCGCTGGTTTATGGGATGCTATTTGGGGATATATTTCTTTAAATGACGATAAAAATACGGTAGAGGGTACCGTTTTCGATCATAAAGGAGAAACACCAGGTTTAGGAGCTCAAATAACCGAAAAATGGTTTCAAAACCAATTTAAAGGCAAAACAATTTTAAAGGAGGCTAGTGCTGGTTTTACAGATAATAATTTTATTTCTGTAAGAACCGTTAAAGGCGGTGCTAAAGCAGATGACATGCATGGTGTTGACGCTATCTCTGGAGGCACAAAAACATCAGATGGCGTAAACGATATGATTCAAGAGCGTTTAGCACATTACTTAATCTATTTTCAAAAAAATTAATGCTTTAAAAATATAGTTATGGCAGAAAGAGAAGGCTTATTTTCAAAGAAAAATATAAAACTTTTAAAAGATCCGTTAAACGATAACAATC
>CAZGZH010000206.1:0-4082 GCA_964529645.1 uncultured Flavobacteriaceae bacterium | reverse complement strand
TTAAAACCCTAAAAAACGATTATTATACTTACGACGTCATTGACACCATAGAAGCTGTAAACGTATATATTCCATTTGTAAACGTCAACAATTATTTTATAGATGTCTTTGGCAGTTTTAATTACAATCATTTTTCTAGCTTTTTAATAAAACAGCTCATAACATTTAGTTCAAAATCTGAAGAAGCCCAAGTTTTCGCACATATTGCTAAAGCTCATTTTGAAATAGTGGTTATTAAAAACCAGCAATTACTTTTGTACAACAGCTTTGTTTATCAAACTAAAGAAGATTTTATTTACTACCTCCTTTTTGTGGCAGAGCAATTAAAACTCAATACAGAAACTTTTAAATTGCGTTTATTGGGTAATATTTCTACTCAAGATAGCTTGTTTACAATAGCTTATAAATATGTTAAAGATGTGGCTTTATACGATTACGATTTGCGTTTTAAAACCGATTTTAACATAACCGATAAACAAAAATTGCAATTCCTAACGCTTTTACAACAAAACTAATGCGTATAATATCGGGTATTCATAAAGGGAAACGCATAAATGCGCCACAGAATAATTCTATAAGGCCTACGACGGATTTTGCTAAAGAAGCTCTTTTCAATATCCTCAACAACCAGTTTTATTTTGACAATTTAAGTGTTCTTGACTTGTGTTGTGGCATTGGCAGTATTAGTTTTGAGTTTGGCTCGCGTGGTTGTAAAAATATTACAAGTGTCGATCTACAAAGCAGCACACTTAGATTTATAAATAAAGCAGCTAAAGATTTAGATTTAAAAATAAGTGCTGTAAAAAGTGATATGTATAAGTTTTTAGAGAAAACACCGCAGCAGTTCGATATCATTTTTACAGATCCGCCTTATAGTTTTACCGATGTGCAACTAGAGGCTATCGTCAAAACCGTTTTCAATCGCAATTTATTATTAGATGAAGGTCTTTTAATTATAGAGCACGCCAAACAAACCGACTTATCACAAATTCCCCATTTTGAGAATTCTAAAAGATATGGTGGCAGTATGTTTAGTTTTTTTAGTAAAGAATAAATTCCCCATTTGAATAAAAACGTCTTCACGAGGCAATTTTTGAGCATTTAAAAATTGACGTGGTGATCTCTTGATGCTAGTAACAATTAACTAAGAGATTGCCACGTCCCGATAACTATCGGGACTTGCAAAGACGCAAACCAATTAATGTATTTATAATAAATACTTTACAAAATAATTGCCTTTGTAAACAAAAAAGACTAGCTTCGCTCTTACCAGCTCTTTGGCGAATATCGGGCGCTATAGCTTAACTTATACTGAATTTATTTCAGTATTTAAACGAGTCCATATCTCTTCCATTAGGCATAATTAAAAACTGAAACAAACATAGTGATTAATGCATACGAATACTTTAAAAATCATCCAAAATTCAACAAGCTTGTTGGAAATGATTTCTTATTCGTAGAATGTAAATGTCCTATTAACATTGAAGAATATCAACTCTGGATTGAGAATCATTTAATAACATATGTTATTAGTGGTAAAAAGGATTGGATTACCTCAAAAAAAACACATAAGCTTACAGCAGGAGACACTCTGTTTGTTAGAAAAGGGGTTTATACAACAAAGCAATATCTAGAAAGTGATTATTGCGTAATGCTGTTCTTTATTAATGATAAATTCATCCAAAGATTTATTTCAGAAAATCCATCGTTTAAAAGAAAAATAAATCGCAATCAAGAGTATAATCAAATCTTCAACATTAACACTAATGATTCTTTTAAAACACTAATAGAGAGCATCTTCAATTATTTAAAACAAGGAGAAGAGATTCCAAAAGAACTAGTGGAAATTAAATTTAAAGAATTACTCTTCAATATTATTCTTAATTCAAAGAACAAAACACTACTGAATTTTTTCAATTCAATTTCCCTGAAGAACAAGACGGCTCTTGAAAATATAATGATAGAAAATTTTCGATACGATTTAAAAATAGCTGATTTTGCTAAACTTTGTGGTAAAAGTTTATCCTCCTTTAAACGTGAATTTAATAAATGTTTCAATACCACTCCAAGTAGGTGGTTAATCAATAAAAAATTAGAACACGCCAAAGTGCTGTTACTGGGAACAAATCTAACGGTAAGTGAGATAGGTTACGACTGCGGCTTTAAAAACAATTCTCATTTTATTCAAGCATTCAAAAAGAAAGTTAAGGTAACTCCCAATAAATATAGAGCATTTAAAAAAGAAGTGTAATTATTTTTTTGGACTTTTAAGAATGTTTTTTGGACTTTTAAGAAGCCCTGAATAAAATTTAAAATCTGTCCTTTGTATTAATTAGTAAATTAAAAATTAATATTATGCAAAGGACAGAATTTTCAAATAGGAATCTAAAATCAACAACTAAATACATGAATTATGAAAAAATCAATCATCCTACTATACGGAATTTTAGCCTATTGTGTTTTTCTAATTGCTTTTTTATATGCAATTGGATTTCTAGGTAATATAATCGTACCAAAATCAATAGATTCTGGTGCAGAAACGACTTTGTTTTCTTCCATATTTATCAATGTGATTTTATTAAGTGTATTTGCTTTACAACATAGCATAATGGCGCGACCTGCATTTAAAAAATGGTTTACAACTATAATTAGTCCTGCCATGGAAAGAAGTACCTATATACTTTTATCAAGTTTGGCACTACTATTAATTTATTGGCAATGGCAACCAATCACAACAACCGTATGGGAAACAGAAAGTAAAGTTGCTAGTAATATTCTAACCGGAATCTTCTTTCTAGGTTGGCTTATTGTTCTTCTATCAACATTTATGATTAATCATTTTGAGCTTTTTGGTCTATCACAGATTTTTAATAATCTAAAGAACAAACAAACTCCTAATCCTATATTTCAAACCAATTATTTATATAAAATTGTGAGACATCCCATTATGCTAGGTTTTATCATTGCCTTTTGGGCAACACCTACAATGACGGTTGGGCATTTATTATTTACCATAGTTACGACTATATATATTCTATTTGCAGTAAAATATTTAGAAGAAAAAGACCTTCGTAAATTTATAGGAGAAAAATATGAACAATACCAAAAAGAAGTGCCAATGATTATTCCATTTACAAAAGTTAAAAAATAAAGCTACAGAAATTTAACTTTTATAATTATTTATTTACGGCATAAAACTATACCTAACAACAACTTAATTGTATAGTTCTGTGCTACTTTGAAAAAATATCTGATTTTTACAAGTTGGTTTTGTACTTAAAAAGTTAAGTGCTAAAATGTCGCAACTAAGTATAGCCCAGCCGATAAGCGAAACTTTTTTTTTTAAATACCTTACGAAAACATATCCTTTACCTTTTCAAAAAAAGACTTGTCGCTTTTTGAAGGGTTGGGTTTAAAATTATCGTCTTCTTTATTGGCTTCAAAGAATTTTTTCTGATCACGTGTAAGCGTTTGTGGTGTCCATACATTAATATGAATCAACAAATCGCCTTTGCCATAATGTTCTAAACTTGGGATACCTTTTCCGCGTAAGCGCAATATTTTGCCAGATTGTGTACCAGCTCCTATTTTAATCCGTACAACGCCAGACAGTGTATCTATTTCTTTAGATGTACCCAAAATAGCTTCGGGCATACTTATATAATAATCGTAATGTAAATTAACGCCCTCGCGTTTTAAATAATCGTGTGGCAATTCTTGAATAACGACAAGTAAATCGCCCGAAATACCATTCCCTGGGGCATCATTCCCTTTTCTAGACACCTTAAGCTGTACGCCATCGGTTACACCAGCAGGAATACTTACACTAACCGTATCTTCTTGTTGTACCATACCATTGGCATCTGAACCAGCAGGACGTTTATCTACCATCTTACCAGCTCCACGACAAGTACCACAAGTAGAAGCTGTTTGCATACGTCCTAAAATAGTATTGGTTACACGCGTCACTTGTCCGCTACCATTACAAGTAGGACAGGTTTTATAAGTCACGCCTTTGGCTTGTACCAAACGTTTAACCTTTACTTTTTTCTCTACACCATTAATTATTTCGTCTAAAGTAA
>CAZGZH010000205.1:0-4090 GCA_964529645.1 uncultured Flavobacteriaceae bacterium | reverse complement strand
TTTCTACGGAGCACCTACGATCTTCACACGAAGGCTTATTCGTTCTCAAGTCTAGGGTAAATCAATTACCCTTAAAATTAAATACAGCGATTTTAAAACCCAAACACGTAGTAAAACCGTACCTTATTATGTAAAAGACAGCGCTATTTTGTTAGCAACTGTAAAGGAATTATTGTTTCAAGAAAAGGTACATAACTCGGTTAGATTGCTCGGCATTTCTGTTACAAATCTCAACACGCAAACTAAAAAAGTAGAAAGGGTAGGTGCAGTGCAGTTGAAATTGTCATTCTGAACAAGGTGAAGAATCGCTTCTTTCGTCACTTTGCGTGCGTCAATTTATGGGTGTTTATCGAGAAGTTATATGCTACAATACCTCTTTCCTATAAATTACACCTCTGTTTTTTAAATACTTTAAAACATAGTCAAAAATACCTTTTTCTTTACCAATTAACTCGGGTGGAAAGACCCCTTTTTTGTCAAAAAGACCGTCTAAAAATAAGTTGGCGGCGGCTGTTGCTGTGTAACCTGTGGTTCGCGCCATAGACGCGGTTTGTGTTTCGGGGCAATAAGTGTCATTTAAATGATACAAAACTGTTTTGTTAAGTCCCTGTTTGTCTGTGCCTTTTATGGCGATGCGCATAACCGTCAATTCTTCTTCGGTTTTGCCTAATTGCCATTCGTTAAACAAAATCTTTGACGAAAATTCTAAAGGTGATATATCAGTGCCGTTTATTTTTATAGTTTTTGTGTCAAAAAAACCGCTTTTCTTTAAAACACTTATATATTCAACGTGCCCTGGATAACGAAGGGTTTTTTCTTTCATATTTTTTATATGCGGCATGGTATAAATCAGCGAACGCAAACCATCTGAATTAAACGCTTCTAAAGTACCGACTCCGTCAAAATGGACATGTTCTACATCCGATAAGGCTTCTTTTACAATCATGTTGCCGTTTTCTACATAACGCGCCGGACGTGTGTATTCTTCAATCACGTCAACAGGAGAGAAGGGGGCTTTGTAATTAAAAGGCCATTTTTTCACTTTAGGCAAACCGCCTACCAGACATTCAAAATCGGTTATTTTAAATTGCTCATTGTAATGACCTAAAATAATGTTGCCCATACCGGGGGCTACACCACAATCGACTATAGCGGTGACATTTTTCTCTTTGGCCAAAGCGTCCAATTCTAAGGCATCTTCGGGGAAAAAGGAAATGTCAATCACATTCTTTTGGGCTTCTATAATGCTTTTTAAGGTGTTAAAACCCAAAAATCCGGGGACGGCACAAATAACCAAATCGAAAGGTTTAAGTTTTTTTTGTAAAGTGGGTTTATCAGTCACGTTGAGTTGTACGGTTTCTAAATCGTCACATTTTTGTTTTGATGTGGCTAAAGCTGAAGTGCTAAAATCGGCTAAAGTAACCTTGTGTTTTGTTGTTAAATCTATGGCCATGGTACGACCTACCATACCAGCGCCAAGTACTATAATTGTATTCATTTTTTTAAAGTTTAAGTGAAATAAAAGTATTGAAATTCTGAAAGGTGCAGAGATAAACTATAAGCCAGGAATAAAGATCCAAGGCATTTCAGAAATGTGTTTTGTACAGTTCTTTTTCACGGATTAAACTTACAAAAAATTATTTGTTTACCTCTTTGAGCAATTTTAAGAGCGCAGATAAGGAAGATTGTAAAAAAGGGCTGTTTAAAATTTTTTAAACAGCCCTTTTTAAAGTTTTAGTAAATAATAAATTTTAAGGCATTGTAGTTACCATTTTTATTTTCAACCCGAAGAATATAAACACTTGTTTTTAAGGTGTTAAACGATATTTTGTCGGTAATTATGTTAGTTTGGTAAACTCTTTGTCCTAACATGTTAAAAACAGCTACTTTTTTAATTTCATTTAAATTTTGGGTATTTTTAAAAATTAAGGAATTGTTTTTTACGTAAAAGTTAAGGTTTGCTACAAGCTTTTCAGATTTAACAGCTAGGGTTTCGTTAGTATATAAAGTTGAGATTTGATCATCAGTAAGGGCAACATTATAAACTCTTATTTCATCAATGGCTCCCTTAAAAAATTGATCAGAAGACGTATTACTCTTGCCGATATATTGTTTAGTTCGGATAATTATATTTGGGATATTAGCTTGTTGCCGTTCTGTAATCTTTATGCCATTTTTAAAAATATTCATTATCCCGTTTTGATCTATTCTTCCTACATAAGAATTCCAAATAGTGAAATCTATTTCATCATAATAAGTGCTCAAATATTTATTTATTGCGCCGTTATATATTTGAAAAAGCACTTTACCTGTTGATTGGTTATTACCAATAGTAATGTTATCATTTGCTTCTCCATTTCCAAAATCTATAATTCTAGAATTGTGATTTGCGGCATCCCATCTTGCCCAAAAAGTAATGGTCATAGGTCCACCATTTTCCCAATTGCCTACATCAATATAATTATCAATACCATCAAAATAATAAGCGCTATTGCTGTTTCCATTTTTATCTGAGGTTAAAGTAGCTCCATAAACGGTACCGTTATGATTATTGCCACTCTCGTCATTGGCATTGCCATTAAAAGGGTAATAGGCGATTAAGTTTTGAGAAGTTAAAAAAAGAGATGACAAAAAGAATACTAAAAAAAACAGTTTATTTTTCATAATTATTTTTTATTGTTTAATAATAAGACTTTAGTATAGCGAAATTACAAAGCGAAGTTAATTAAAAAACTGATAATAATCATAATATTTGAAAATTATAAGAACAATCCTTTGAAGATAAATAAACATTTATTTTTCTTTGTAATTTTTCCCTTGCCAATTATTTTTTTCAATCAATTTTTTATCGATTTTGGCAACAATTTCAAAGTTTTTTAAACCGCCCCAATTTGGTGCAATTAGTAAATCTTTGGGTGCTTCGCTTATAAAACGTTCAATAATGATATCTGGACGGAGGTAGGTAATAAAATCAGTAATAAAATCTATATAATTTTCAGCAGTAAATAAATTAAATTTTTCGGAATTATGTTTGAATTGCACTCCCATAATAGATTGTTTTACAATCTGCAAATGATGAATTTTAAGTGTTTCTAAAGGAAGCTTAGAAATGGCTGTGGCATGACTTAATAAATCTGATTTTGATTCGCCCGGCAATCCTAAAATAAAATGACCTCCTAAATGGAATCCTTTATTGATACACCGATTATAAGCTGCAATAGTGTCTTCAAAAGTGTGACAGCGGTTAATATTTAAAAGGGTGCGATTTATAGTGCTTTCTATACCAAATTCTAAAGAGATATAATATTTTTTAGACAAAAAAGAGAGATAATCAATAAGTACGTCGGGCATACAATCGGGACGTGTGCCAATAACCAAACCAATAACGCCATTTACCTGTAAGGCTTCGTCGTACATTTTTTTTATCGCTTCAAAATCGCCATAAGTATTGGTATAAGCCTGAAAGTAGGCTAAGTATTTTTGTGATTTATATTTCTCGCCAAAAAAGGCTATACCTTCTTCTAATTGTTGTTTTATTGGTTTTTGTGGCTTACAATAATCGGGATTAAAAGTATCGTTATTACAATAAGTACAACCCCCAAATCCTTTTGTGCCGTCGCGATTGGGACAAGTAGAACCCACATCTAATGAAATTTTTTGAACGCGTTCGCCAAAAGTAGCTTTTATATAAGTGGTATAATCTAAATAACGCTTCCCTATAAAGGACATAATATAAATATTGAATTGCAAATTTACGAATCCTAAAAGGGAATGTCTTATTTTTACACTTCAAATGTCATTAGATTTTAATCATATAAAAACAGAGATTTTTAAAGTTTGTACAGCTTTTGTACTTCAAAAAAGAACGACACTCCAAAATCAAATAAGCGCTTATCAGTTAGCGTTGACTTCAGAAACAAAAAGTTCGGCTGGCGACAAGCACGAAACGGGAAGGGCTATGCTCCAACTAGAAATAGAAAAAGCAGGACAACAGCTAAAATCCGTAACAACGATGCAACAAGTGTTATCAGATCGTAAGAGCACACGTCTGAACTCCAGTCACTCCGGAGAATCTCGTATGCCGTCTTCT
>CAZGZH010000204.1:0-4092 GCA_964529645.1 uncultured Flavobacteriaceae bacterium | reverse complement strand
GCATTGTCAAAAAGCACAGCATATTTTTTTGACGAAAAGACCAAAGGTAGGGTGTAATTCATCAACTCAGAATGGGTTTCATAACCGTAATGGGCACGGTTGTACAGTTGTAATTTGTAGCCACGGCGGTTCATAGGCAAAGCGCGTGCACCACCACCGTACAAAACTTCGTCAGATGTAAGGTTAAAATCTAAAACCTGATACTTATCGGTTTTTACATAGCCTTTGCGTTCAGAAATCAGTTCTCTGTTTTTATAGAAATAAGTGATTTGAAACGGCCTTTTTGTGATTTTTACCGAAATACCTTTGGTTGCAAGAGTTAAGACAGTGCTATTTTCTTTAACTGTAAAAATTGTTCCGTTGGGTTTTAAAACAACCGCTTCTGAAGCGGTATTGTATTTTTCTCCGAGAGGAATAAAAGCGGTTTCAATAATTTTATCAGAAAAGGGTTTTACAATATATGTACCGTCATTGGTAACGATAACAAGTTTATTATTGGCCTTCTTATAATTTTTAAAAATACGTTGGCTGTTTTGTCCGCTTAATACAGAAAAACTAAGAGATAAAACAAAGAGAATAAAGATTTTTAGCTTTACCATTTTATTGGAGTTCAATAATTAAGGCTGTTTTACCTTTTACAGAAATAACACATTTAGTAAAATTAAAGCTTTCATTCGAAAGGATATCAATTCCTTTAGTAAAACCTTTTAAATTTTCGTCAAAACGTTTTAAATTTAAGCTTTGTGCTTTTGGGTTGTTGTTTAAAACAACCATAACTGTTTTACTTTTATCGAATCTAAAATACACATACACATTATTTTCTGGTAAGTACTGTGTAAATTTTCCTGTTTGTACAGCCGAATTACTTTTACGCCAGTTTAATAACTTCGAAGTAAAATTAAACCATTTTTGCTGTACAGCGTTACGTCCCGCTGTTGTAAAAGCATTGTTCTTGTCGGATGCCCATCCGCCAGGAAAGTCGCGGCGGATATCGCCATCACCTTTATTTTTATCGCCCGTCATACCTATTTCGCTGCCATAATATATTTGCGGAATTCCACGAACGGTGGCAACAAGACTCATAGCCAGTTTGTATTTGTTAAAATCGCTTTTATAAATTTGGTTAAAGCGGTTGGTGTCATGATTTTCGACAAAGACAAACATGTTGTAAGGATTGGGGTACAAATAATCGTTAGAAAAATTATTGTAGATTTTAATCATACCGTTGTCCCAAGAGGCATCGTCTTCGTTAAAAACCTGTGTAATAGCGTCATGTAAAGTAAAATCCATAACGGCAGGGAGGTGTGAATTGTAATTCTGAATAGCGCCTAATTTGCTGTCTTTTTGCCAATACGCAATTTGCGATTGTTGGTGCATCATCACTTCGCCGGCAATGTTAAAGTTGGGATATTCATTCGTTATGGCTTTGGTCCAAGTGGCGATACCTTTTTTATCGTTGTACGAATAGGTGTCTACACGAAAACCGTCGAGATTGGCATATTCTATCCACCAAATGGCATTTTGAATGAGGTATTTTAAAACCAAAGGATTATTTTGGTTGAGGTCGGGCATGGTAGTATCGAACCAACCATCCATACACAAATGCGCATCAATTTTTGACGCATAAGGATCAAATTGTGTGGTCATGCGGTAATTGGAGCGTTGGAATTTTGGAAACTGATGAATCCAATTTTTGCTGGGTAAATCTTTTATCATCCAATGCAAACTACCCCAGTGATTGGTAACGTAGTCCATTACCAATTTCAAGCCTTTTTTGTGGGCTTCGGTGGCTAAGTTTTTATAATCTTGATTGCTACCGTAGCGCGGATCTATTTTATAAGTATCGGTAATGGCATAGCCGTGATACGAATAAGTAGGGAGGTTATCTTCTAGCAAAGGGGTACTCCAAATAGTGGTTGCTCCTAATTCTTTAATATAATCTAAATGATTGATAATACCTTGAATATCGCCACCATGACGCCCTCCTTTATTTGTGCGATTGGCTTTTTCGCTTGTATCAGAAGTGGTATCGTTATTGGAATTGCCATTCGCAAAACGGTCGGGCATCAGCAAATAGATAACGTCAGAGTTGTCATAACTTTTACGTTGTGCCGCATTAGCTTGACGGGCTTTTAATTCATAAACATATTTAAAATTCTTTAATTTAGGATGTGAAAAAAGCAATTTAAAATGGCCCATTTTGGCTTTTGACAGGTCTAAATCTACAAATAAGTAATTGGGATTTTCTGTTTTAATAACTTTAGTAAGAGAAATATCAGCATCTTTAATCTTAATACTATAGCTGTTTATATTTTTACCATAAATAACCAATTCTAGATTTGTATTTTTCATACCAACCCACCAAAACGGCGGTTCAACACGCTCAATTTGTGCTTGGATACTTGTAGAAATTAAGAGTAATAAAACAAATATTTTAGTCATGAATTATATTTTAATAAGCCCTTTAGGATGAACGGTCAAATTTTTACCAAAAACTTCAATGTTAAGAGGTTCTTCAGATTTATTAGTAAAAACACAACTTGTTTGCGTTTTGGTGACTTTTAAAATAATGCCTCTGTAATTAATAGTAAACGCATACGAGTGCCACTGTTTGGGTATTTGCGGATTAAACGATAAAATATTATTAAAAGTACGCATACCGCCAAATCCTTGTACAATAGTCATCCAAGTGCCAGCCATACTTGTAATATGACAGCCTTCGTCAACTTCGTTGTTGTAATCGTCTAAATCAAGTCTTGAAGTACGCAAATACATCTCGTAAGCTTTATCAATACGGTTTATTTTAGCGGCTAAAATAGCATGAATACAAGGTGATAAAGAGGATTCGTGAACTGTTAAAGGCTCGTAAAAATCAAAATGTTTTTTGATGGTTTCATCATCAAAAGCGTTTTCAAACAAATAAATACCTTGTAAAACATCGGCTTGTTTAATATAGCAAGAACGCAAAATGCGGTCCCAAGACCAATGCTGATTTATGGGGCGTTGCGATTTTGGCAAATAACTAGCGGGCACTATTTCTTTATCTAAGAAATTATCTTGTTGTAAAAAGACTTCATAATCGTTACTATAAGCCAGATACATATTTTGAGCCACTTCGCGCATTTGCTCTATTTCGTTAGCGCCTAAAGTTGTTTTTTCTAAAACACGTTCTAAATCTTGTGCGTAAAGTGTTTTGAGTTGTTCAATATTTTCGAGTGTAAAATTAATACACCACTGAGCTAAATAGTTTGTATAAAAATTATTATTGACATTGTTTTCGTATTCATTGGGCCCTGTAACGCCCAAAATGACGTATTGGTTTTTGGCTTTAGAAAAGGAGGCGCGCTGTGTCCAAAAACGTGCAATAGCAATCATAACTTCTAGTCCATATTTAGGGATATATTCATAATCGCCTGTGTAATTCACGTAATTGTAAATACCATAAACCATAGCACCGTTACGGTGAATTTCTTCAAAAGTAATTTCCCATTCATTATGACATTCTTCGCCATTCATAGTCACCATAGGATAAAGGGCAGCTCCGTTTGTAAATCCTAATTTTGCAGCATTTTCTATGGCTTTTTCAAGATGGTTATAGCGGTACAGCAATAGGTTTTTAGCGACGTGTTTATCTTTGGTTGCCATGTAAAACGGAATACAATACGCTTCAGTATCCCAATAAGTACTGCCACCATATTTTTCGCCTGTAAAACCTTTTGGCCCGATATTTAACCTAGCGTCTTCGCCCAAATAGGTTTGGTTGAGTTGAAAAATATTAAATCGGATAGCTTGTTGTGCTTTTACGTCGCCTTCTATTTTTATATCAGACATTTGCCAAATGGCAGCCCAGTCTTCTTTTTGATAGTCGAGAAGTTTTTCAAAAGATAAATCGGCCGCTTTTTCTAAATTGGCTAAGGCCGCTTTTTCTAAATCTTTTTTGTTGTGGTTCATAGATTGCACACAACTAGCGTATTTATACAGTGTTAAAGTTTGATCTTGTTTTACCTGATGATGGTATTTAAACTTTATTTTTTTTGATTTTTTAATTTCTTTATACGGTATATCTAAAGCAACTTGATTTAAAAACAGTCT
>CAZGZH010000203.1:0-4098 GCA_964529645.1 uncultured Flavobacteriaceae bacterium | reverse complement strand
GCGGCTCTAGATTTTGGAGGCAGAAATTGGATAGTTTGGGAGGCTGATATTAGACGTGAAAAAGTTGGCGACATGCCAAACGAAATGTTTATGCACTTTTTTAAATCGTTTTCTGATGCCTCTAAATGCAATTTAAATATTAAAGCTAGCGGTACAAATGAACATCACAAAATTGAAGGTATTTTTAAAGCCTTTGCAAAAGCCATTAAAATGGCCATAACGCGCGATATAAACAGTACTGTTTTACCCACAACTAAAGGATTATTTTAATGCAAAATATAGCTATTATAGATTATGGGGCAGGTAATACTCAAAGTGTTATTAATGCTTTAGAAGGTTTAAATGTTAGGGTAAATGTTACCAAAAATGAAGCACACATCCGTCAAGCGGATAAAGTTATTTTTCCGGGTGTGGGTCATGCCAAAGCGGCTATGGATAATTTAAAAGTCTCCGGTTTGGATAAGGTGATTCTAAAATTAAATCAGCCTGTTTTGGGCATTTGTTTAGGGATGCAATTACTATGTGGTTTTCATACAGAAGGAGGCGTAAATGGATTGGGAATTTTTGATGTGGGCGTAAAAAAGTTTGACACCAATTTAAAGGTGCCTCAAATAGGTTGGAATCAGATAGAAAATTTAAAATCAGATTTGTTTAAAGATATAAACGAAAAAGCTTTTATGTATTTGGTTCATAGTTACTATGTGCCTCTAAATGACGCTTGTATTGCCGAAACAAATTATGGTATAAAATATGCATCGGCTTTACAAAAAGACAATTTTTTTGGTGTGCAATTTCACCCCGAAAAGAGTGGGAAAGTTGGGGCTCGGGTATTAAGAAATTTTTTAGAATTATAGACAAAAAACAAATAACATATAACCAAAAACGATTAACCCCAAACTATAAACTATCAAACATGAGACTCATCCCCGCCATAGATATTATAAACGGAAAATGTGTTCGCTTGACTAAAGGCGATTACAGTACCCAAAAAGTTTACAATGAAAATCCCTTAGAAGTCGCTAAAATGTTTGCAGCACACGGCATCAAATATGTACACTTGGTAGATTTAGATGGCGCAAAAGCCAGTCATATTGTCAATTATAAAATTTTAGAAAAGATTGCCTCTCAAACCGATTTGAAAATTGATTTTGGCGGTGGTCTTAAATCAGAGGATGATTTACATATTGCTTTTGAGTCGGGCGCTAGTCAAATTACAGGCGGTAGTATAGCGGTTAAAAATCCAGAGATATTTAAAAAGTGGTTGGCAAAATATGGCCCCCAAAAAATTATTTTAGGCGCTGATGCTAAAAACGAGAAAGTAGCTGTAGGAGGGTGGCTAGAAGCGTCTGAAGAAGATTTAATACCCTTTATTAAGAATTACGTCGATGAGGGTATTAACTATGTTATCTGTACAGATATTGCTAAAGATGGTATGTTGCAAGGGCCAAGTTTTGATTTGTACAAAAAGATTTTAAGTCAAAATTCTGACATTAAGCTTATTGCTTCTGGGGGTGTTTCCTGTTTTGAGGATTTACCAAAATTAGCGGACTTGGGTTGTGAAGGAACCATTATCGGTAAAGCGATTTATGAAAATAAAATAAGTATGAAACAAATAGAAAATTATATACTGAAAAATTAAACGTCATTGCGATTCCTTATCGATGATAATCGGAAAGGAAGAAGCAATCTCTTTATTAACAGGAGATTGCCACGTCTCCCGATATCCATCGGGATTCCTCGCAATGACTAAAAAATAAAAAAATGTTAACAAAAAGAATCATACCGTGTTTAGATGTCAAAAATGGCCGCACAGTAAAAGGTATCAATTTTAAGAGCTTGCGCGATGCAGGAGACCCCGTAGCACTCGCTAAAATTTATGCGGGACAAGGCGCAGACGAGTTGGTATTTTTAGACATCACGGCTACAATAGATCGCAGGAAAACGATGCATGTTTGGGTAAACGAAGTAGCTAAATCGCTCAATATTCCATTTACAGTTGGCGGTGGTATAACTTCTGTTCAAGATGTAGAAGTACTTTTAAAATTAGGGGCAGATAAAATTGCCATAAATTCTGCTGCTGTCAGAAATCCACAGCTCATAAATGACATGAGTAATACTTTTGGAAGTCAGTGTGTCGTAGTAGCCGTAGATGCTAAAAAGATAGAAAATGATTGGTATATTTACCTTAACGGCGGACGCTTAAAAACTTCTTGGCGTTTATTTGATTGGGTAAAAGAAGCCGCACAACGTGGTGCTGGAGAGATTTTATTCACTTCTATGAACCACGATGGCACCAAAAATGGTTTTGCAAATGAAGCCCTAAATAATATCAGTAATATGATTAATATTCCCATCATTGCGAGTGGTGGTGCCGGTACTTTGGCACACTTTAAAGATGCTTTTATTTTTGGCAAAGCTGATGCCGCATTGGCAGCTAGTGTCTTTCATTTTGGTGAAATAAGTATCCCTGAATTAAAAAAATATTTAAAAAAACAAAATATACCTATACGATTATAAATAAAGTCATTACAAGGAATGTAATGATGAAGTAATCTCAAACTTTATACAAAAAATTAAATTATGAAAATAGATTTTAACAAAAACAACAACGGATTGGTGCCAGTCATTATTCAGGATGCCAATACCCTAAAAGTATTGATGCTAGGTTATATGAATCAAGAGGCTTTTAAAAAAACGCAGCAAACTAAAAAAGTTACTTTTTACAGTCGTAAACGCCAATGCCTGTGGACTAAAGGCGAAACATCCGGCAATTTTTTAGAAATGAAATCAATACTTTTAGATTGTGATAATGATACTTTGCTGATAAAGGCAAACCCAACAGGACCGACTTGTCATACAGGCGCCGATACGTGTTGGGATGAAGTGAACGCAGCGCAAAGTTTTTTACCTACGTTAGAAGCGGTTATTGCCGACCGTAAAGCAAATCCTACGGATAAGTCTTACACGGCGTCATTATTTAAAAAAGGTATCAATAAAATAGCGCAAAAAGTAGGCGAAGAAGCTGTAGAAGTAATAATAGAAGCCAAAGATAATAACGCTAATTTGTTTTTAAACGAGTCGGCCGATTTGTTGTTTCACTATTTAATTTTATTGCAAGCCAAAGGTTTTTATTTAAAAGATGTAGAAGCAATTTTAAAGGAAAGACATAAATAAAATTAAGAATTTAAATCTTCCAACTCTAAATTATAATCGTATTGCAAGTCCTCGTGTAAGAGTTTGATATTCTTTTTGATAAGTGCCGTTTCCCTATTATACATATTGGTGAGAATCTTATTGTTTTTATACGAAGGCTTAAAATTTTTGAGTTTTGTACAAAAATAGAGGAGGAGTTCTACTTCGGTTTCCGTTTTTTGAGAATAACGGACAAACTTTTTAATCATCCGTAAAATCTTACGAACACTCTTTTTAATAAAATAATAGGTTTTGGTATTTATCAGTGTAAACTGTAAATCAATTTCTTTTTTAATACTTTCAATAAAAGCTTCTTCATCATCAGATTCAAACAAAAGGTAGGTCAGTAATTCTTTATTTACTTTTTTAAAGCGCGATAAGCGCAAACAAAGTGCCAACAAATCTTGATGCGATCTTTCTGTGAGTTCTGTTTTAAGTTCTTTTACAGTAGCGGCTTTCATTGTTGCAAATTACAGAAAAGTATGGGTTTTAATGAAAGGAATAAAGTTTAATTTCCTAATTAACAATCACCTTTTTAACAGCCGTTTTAGAATCGGTAGTAACTTTAAGCATATAAAACCCTGTTGGTAGATTGGGTATAGTTTGTTTTTTAGTGGTCATTTTGTGTTGGTACAGTAATTGTCCGCTTATATTGTACAGTGTAATATTGGCTTGATTTTGTTTGTTTAAAACAATATTAATGCTGTGTGTGTTAGACGGATTGGGATATACTTCAAAACTTTTAATGGTATAATTGGCTACGGCCAAAGTACCCCAAGTGTCTTGGGCTTGTGTGCCTCCCCAAATACGGGTGGCCAAAGCGGGATTATCAATAAAGGGGTTGCGATTACCTTGTTTGATTTCAGAAACAGGATTGCGTTGTAATTCTACTGCCGAAACGGGATC
>CAZGZH010000202.1:0-4129 GCA_964529645.1 uncultured Flavobacteriaceae bacterium | reverse complement strand
CATTTCAATCAAACCACAACTAGCATAACAGATTTAGGATATGTTATTAAAATAATGATTATTTATAAATCTCGTTTTTTAACCAATACAAAAGAAAAATAAATAAAGATAGCTGTCCACGTTAAGGCTATCGCTATCTCATACCAATGCACAGCGTAGTCAAATTTAAACTTTTCGCCTAGTTGATTGGCGACAGATTTTACAGCATTTAGACGTGTAAAAGGTTCGTCAATGAGGTTACTCATAGATTTTAATGGAAAGAATTGAGAGATTTTATCAGCCATAGTTTTACTCTCGAAAAATTTAAATCGCATAAGCGCATACATAATGTTTTCACCAAAAAACCAAATAAGCATAGCGCCCACAGCAAAAGCAGAGCGTTTTATGAGAACGCCTAAAAATAAACCAAACGAGAAAAAAGTAACCAGTTTTACAAAAAAGGCTACTAAATATTCTAAGTCTGAAAGTATGATGTTGAGTGTGTTAAAATCAGAATAGATTAATCCTAAAATTAAAGAAACAACAGTTACAAAAAAAGTAGAAACACCTGCAAAAAGAATGACGGTATAAAATTTAGAGAGTATAAATTCCTTTTTACTCAAGCCATCTATTAAATTTTGTTTTAATGTTCTGTTTGTGTATTCGTTTGAAATCATAGACACAATAACCAAGAGCAAAAAGAACTTGAATATAGAGGCCATATAAGTGTTAAAATGCCAAATGTAGGGGAAATTAAATATGCCTTGATCTGCTAAGTGAAATTTAATGGGTCCTATATCAAACTTGATAGAAGCAATTAAAGCTATTGATGTTAACAGTAAAAAGTAAGTTGTAATAAGTATCTTACTAGCGCGGTTATGTCTTAATTTAAAGATTTCTATATTGAGTAATCTAAACATGTTTTAATTTTTAGAGTTGGTAAGATTTAAGAATTGTTGTTCAAGACTTTGTTGCCGTTTTACGAGATGTGATAAGTGTATATCGTTTTTGGCTAAATACAAGTTGATATCGGCAGCAGATAACGATTTATTTAAAGAAGCTATTATTAAATCACCTTCATTTTTTACAGATGAAATACCCTCGTATTTAGAAAGTAATGCTACCATTTTATCTTTGTCGCCATTTGTATTTAATTCTATTAAACCATGCGAAGTTGTCATACCATCTACTGGCCCAGAATACAATTTCACACCTTTTCTTAAAACAACAACATGACTACATACTTTTTCTACTTCATCTAACAAATGAGAGGCTAATAAGATGGTTGTCCCTTTTGCGGCAATATCTTTTATAATACTGCGTATCTCATGAATGCCTTGAGGGTCTAAACCATTCGTAGGCTCATCTAAAATGAGTATTTCTGGGTTGTTAAGTAGGGCAGAGCCAATGGCTAAACGTTGCTTCATGCCTAAAGAAAAAGTTCTGAACTTATCGTCTTTTCTGTCTAATAAATTAACCTGATCTAGTGTTTCTTCAATTTTATCTTCCGATATTTCTTTTATTTTACACACCAAACTCAGATTTTTTTTGGCCGTCATAAACGGATAAAAATTAGGACGTTCAATAATAGCACCAACTTTTTTAAGCGCTTGATGGGTATTTATACGCCCGTTAAACCAACTAAAGTTGCCTGATGTTTTGTTTACGACATTTAAAATGATTCCTAAAGTAGTCGATTTACCACTTCCATTCGGACCCAAAATACCATAAACATGGCCTTTTTGTATTTCGAAAGATAAATTTCTTACAGCTTTTACTTTGCCATAATTCTTACTGAGATTTTGAATAGATAAGATTGTTTCCAAACGATTGAATTTGATTGATGTTAAAATACGACGATTAAAATACACATTTGTTACTAATAATTTGTAAAAACCCTGTATTTTTGAAGAGTTAAGATTGATAATGTGAAACAACAACCCGTCATAGCTTTTAAAAAACCCACGTATCCCGTAAGTGAGGCACTTTATAATTACTTAACAGAATATGGTAGAAATGTGATTATCCCAGTTTTTTATGACGATTTACTAAGATTTACGGGTTCAGTAGAATTGTTCGATAAAAATGATAAAGACACTATGTGGATTAGGGTACTTTATCCCGATCACGAACGTGCCGATATTGATATGAATCTCAAAAAGATTTATACCATTATGCATTCTGATGGTACAGATTATTCCATTCCCAATCTAAATATTGACGCTATTGATTATTGCACTTTTGGCAATTCGCGTCCTTTTCGTGTAAAAATTCGCAATATTTTAAATGATAATTACACTTATTTATACGTTAAAAAAGCGGATGCTTCACGAATCTATGGCCTAGAATTAGAAGAACTTTTATCGCCTAATAAAGTCGATTTTTTAGTCCATAATGACACTTTAATTGAAGAGCATATTCTGGGTATTCCAGGCGATATTTTTATAGACGAACACCTGCCTAAATTAACCGAAAGAGAACAAAAACAAATATCAAAAGAGTTTGTAAAATTTAACGAGCGTTGTATGATTCGCCTTTTGGGCGATATGCGTTCTTACAATTATGTGTTTGTGGTTTCGCACGATTTTGACCAAGTACAATACCGTATTAGAGCCATAGATTTTGACCAACAAACTTATGAGGGATCCTTAAAAATATACCTACCACAATTTTTTAAAGAAAATAGTAAATTGGTGCAAATGGTTGAAAGAAGT
Organism: uncultured Flavobacteriaceae bacterium; assembly: GCA_964529645.1. Lineage (GTDB taxonomy): Bacteria > Bacteroidota > Bacteroidia > Flavobacteriales > Flavobacteriaceae > CG1-02-35-72. The sequence continues at coordinate 1,436 of CAZGZH010000202.1, read as the reverse complement.
CTGCAACCAGAATCTATAATCCAATATAAAAATGAAGAACGTTCTCTGTTGGCTAAACGTGCCAAGGCATCACATAACAGATTAGAAAAATTAGTTACTTGTATGACGGCAGACACGCTTTCTAAACCAGAAAAAGTGTTGCAATTGCGCAGAGAAATTAAAGTTTTTACTAAAGATGTCAATTTTAAAAAAGCCAATTCTATGGGTGAGATTTTAAAATTTGCTTTAGATTTTGTGATACGGAATTATCAGAATGTCAACCCGTATATTATTAATCTTAGGTCGAACTCAAGTCTTTAGTTGAGATTGTATTCGTCGTAGTCTGAAAAATCATCGTCATCAGCGTCGTCATCATCGTACATGTCAAAACCATCTTCAATTTTTTTGCCTTCAAAGTGCTTTTCAGGTGCTTCTTCAGGTAAATTCCCTAAAGAATAAAGCACTTTAGGTAAATCTTGTTCATTATTATAAGTAGTAATCTCAATCAGTTCTACTAAAAAAGTCCACATCGCAAAAAAGTCATACACATAAATAAGTTTGTCTTCCTGTGCTACAAACAAATCTTTCAAAGCGAAGTCTTTCATGGTTGTTGTATCGCTTGTAGGCGCTTCAGAAATATCGTAAAGCGGAATTTCATCCCCTTGATTCCATTCATTATCAGCTTTATAAAACGAAGCCATTTCTGTACCGCCAAAACCAAAAGTATTGGTTATAGTATTGTGCAAATCTTCTAAATTAGCACTACTGCGTATGGCAATGTCTCTAGCAACATCTTCTTCTAAATCGGCAATTACCCTTACTTTATAAATCATTAACAAGCTGTTTTAACAGGCAACAAAGTTACAAATAAAGTGATATTAGTCCTTGATAATTATGTAATTTTACGCTGAAAATTATTTTTAAGATGTCTAAACAAGAAAAACTAAAAGCACTAAACGCCATATCTAAAAACACTTTAATGGAAACGCTTGACATTGAGTATATTGATTTTGGAGCCGATTTCCTTATTGCTAAAATGCCTGTTACGCCTAAAGTACATCAACCCAATGGTATTTTACATGGGGGTGCCACAGTAGCTTTAGCCGAGAGCGTTGGCAGTGCAGCGTCACATATTTTTACGGATGTTGATAACTTTGAGATTCGGGGTATTGAAATTGCCGCCAATCATGTAAGAGCTATTAAAGAGGGATTTATTTTTGCAAAAGCCACAATTTTACACAAAGGACGCACCACACAATTATGGCAAATTAAAATTACCGATGCGCAAGACCGTTTGATATCTTTGTGTAAATTGACAACTATTGCCCTTCAAAAAAAGTGATGCAAGAGAAGTCTTTTAAAATATTTTTAGAAGAGTTACGCTCTCAAAATAAAGTTTTTGTTAGCTATAATTTTCCCAATTCTGATATTGTAAATGTTATTGTACAAGAAGATGA
>CAZGZH010000201.1:0-4158 GCA_964529645.1 uncultured Flavobacteriaceae bacterium | reverse complement strand
AACTAGCTGGTAAATCAAGGGCAAACTCAAGTGCATTTTTGCGATTTTTTTGTTCATTTTTCCAATAAGCAGGATTATTGGTAAAGTTGGGAATGCCACTTCGATGTTGCACCATCATTTTCAAGGTGATATTTTCAGCATTTTCAATTCTACCAATCAGTTCTGGAAAATAATCAGCAAGTGTTCCATCTAAAGACAAACGTTTTTCTTTGACTAATTTGGTGATTGCAACAGCGACATATAACTTTCTGATACTTCCAATTTTGAATAATGATTTTGGGTCGGCTGGTATTTTGCTTTCTCGGTCTTTCCAACCACCTGTATAAAAAGCTGGCGGTTTACCTGCTTCGTCCACATAAACAATCATTCCTTCAAATCCATAGCCAATAGCTTCATTTACCTGCTCTTGAATTGTGTCTGGGAGTGGCAGTATCCAAGCTTTTACCAAAATCCATGGTACAAGCCACAAAGAGCTAATGCTTGCCATAATAAATACTATTCTGAGTATTTGTTTGACGCGTTTTTTAAAATTGCTCATTTATTTATTAAACAGAGTTTCGTCCTGTAGTTTAATTAGTTAGTTGTCAAATATAACTATTAAAATAATTTAAATAAAAAAAATCCGAAGTAAAAATTTTGGTTTTTTTAGTAGCGGGGACTGGATTAACTCCTTCTCTACGCTCAGTCGTTGGGCCAATATGGTTTAGCTTTACTAAAAACCACAAAGGCTTCGCCTTTTATTTTTTTATAAATTAATTTGCTTAAGTGCAAGCACTACGCCTTAATTTATAAAAAAACCACTTCAAAAAGAAGTGGTTTTTAGTAGCGGGGACTGGACTCGAACCAGCGACCTTTGGGTTATGAGCCCAACGAGCTACCTACTGCTCTACCCCGCGATATATGTTTAAAATCAGCTTGACTGATTTGTGTTTCAATATCAATTTTGAGTTTGCAAATATACAAAAAATCGACTTCAATAAAAGGAAAATTGTATAAAATTATCCGTTCATCGAAATTAAAAACTCTGCATTATTGGTTGTGAATTTAATTTTCTCGTTAATAGACTCCATCGCTTCAACTGGATTCATATCAGCCAAATATTTACGTAATATCCACATACGTTGAATGGTTTTTTGATCTAATAATAAATCGTCACGGCGTGTACTCGATTTAACCAAGTCAATAGCAGGGAAAATACGACGGTTAGAAATATTACGATCTAATTGTAATTCCATATTACCAGTACCTTTAAATTCTTCAAAGATAACTTCGTCCATTTTAGAACCTGTTTCGGTCAGTGCTGTGGCGATAATTGTTAAAGAACCACCGTTTTCAATATTTCTAGCGGCACCAAAAAAGCGTTTGGGTTTGTGTAATGCATTGGCATCAATACCTCCCGATAAAATTTTACCAGAAGCAGGTGCTACAGTATTGTAGGCACGCGCTAAACGTGTAATTGAATCGAGTAGAATAACCACATCGTGGCCACATTCTACTAGGCGTTTGGCTTTGTCGAGCACAATATTGGCAACTTTTACATGTTTATCGGCTGGTTCGTCAAAAGTGGACGCCACTACTTCGCCACGCACATTGCGTTGCATATCTGTAACTTCTTCAGGACGTTCGTCTATCAGTAAAATTATTTGATACACTTCAGGATGATTGGCAGCAATGGCATTGGCAATGTCTTTTAAAAGCATTGTTTTACCTGTTTTTGGTTGCGATACTATCATGCCACGTTGCCCTTTTCCTATCGGACAAAATAAATCCATTATACGCGTAGAAATAGAACTGCCTTTTTCTGTGATATTGAATTTTTCTGTCGGGAAAAGTGGTGTTAAATGTTCAAAAGCTACACGATCTCTTACAATTTGTGGATTTAGACCATTAATTAAGGATACGCGAATAAGTGGAAAATATTTTTCACCTTCTTTAGGTGGACGTACATTTCCTCTTACGGTATCACCGGTTTTTAATCCAAATAATTTAATTTGAGATTGTGATACGTAAATATCATCAGGAGATGACAAATAGTTATAATCTGATGAACGTAAAAAACCATAGCCATCTTGCATAATTTCTAAAACACCTTCGCTTTCTATAATGCCATCAAATTCGTAATCGGGGTCACGGTATTTACCTTGACGTTTTTGTTCGTTAGGGTTTTTATTGTTATTATTGTGTTGCGGTCTTCTATTTTTAGAATCGTCCTTTTTAGGATGTTGTTGTACCGTCTTTTTCTCTGTGGTTTGTGTATGCGAACTCTTATCAGATTTAAAAGCAGGTTTATTCTCTTTTTTAGGAGGCGTGTTTAAATCTCTTTTAACAGGTTTGTTTATTTCTCTTTTGGGAGGCACAACAGGTTGTACTTCAGAGTTGGTTTTAGAAGCTACAGCTTTTTCCACAGGCTTTTCGAATAATTTTTTTTGATTGTTATTCTGAATTCTTTTGCGCTTAGATTTTTGATTTGAATTATTTTCAAATTTAGTAGAAGTGCTTGGAGTGGGTGTTGCTGTTTTTGGTTCAGCTGCTTGTATATCAAGAATTTGATAAATTAAATCAAGCTTTTTAAGTTGTCTATACTTTGAGACGTTAAGTGTTTTAGCGATTTCTTGTAAATCGGCTAATTTTTTCCCTTTAAGGGCAGAAATATCTAACATAAAGATAAAATATTAAGTGATAAAATTCTTTTAAAAGAATGGATTGTGTTTATATTTTTGAATTATAAATTTTTTGTGAAGAGCACGCTTTTATTGACGTGATTATTACTGCAATATTACGAATTTTTTTTAAAAAGAAAAAAGTATAAATAAAAAAGAATGATTTACATTTGCAATTAATATTTTTATTAAGAAATGATACAGAGAATTCAATCGGTTTATTTGATTATAATACTGCTAATTAGCAGTATTTTAGTTATTTATGTTCCTGTGTGGATTACTGATAAAGCCACCCCCTTTTTTGTTTACAAATCATTTGAGAATAATGAAGCATTTATATTGAGCATTGGGGTGAGTTTTATAGCTGTTGCTGTTTTGGCTTTAATTAGCTTATTGAATTTTAAAAAAAGAAAATCGCAATTTATGTTAAACAGACTTAACATAATTGTTAACCTATATTTGATAGGGGTATTGTTATACTATTTATTAAACTTATCTGGAGAAATTGTCGTTTCTGAGAAGGGTATTGGGAGTTTTATTCCTGTGTTAAATATTGTTTTATTGGCTTTGGCTAATAAAGCGATACAAAAGGATGAAGCCCTCGTAAAATCTATGGATAGATTACGATAAATCTATAATCTTAGTTTTAGTGCGTTAAAACCACTTGTATTTTTACAAGTGGTTTTTTTATTTTTCAGCCATTTTTTAGCTAGCGAAAACCCTTAATTTTAAAAATACCTATTTCCGCTACATGTGTTTTTTAAAAATTGACGTATGTTTGGATAAGAATTGACACTAGAATTTTAAATTGTTTCATGCATTTGAAGTAAGGGAGAAAGGTAACCCCCCTTTTCTACTATCACCTTTCTCCTTTTACTGAATCTAGGTATCTCTAAACTTTAAAATTGTCCTTTATAAGCACACCAACTAGCTTTAGAACTGGTTCTACAGGTGTTTATACTAAAATTCCTGCATTTTAAAAACTTATTATTTAAAGGTGTTTAGTAGATGCTATTTTTTAGCTTATTTGTACTTAATATGGCTCAAATAATTGTCAACTTTGTTGAAAAGAGGTGTTTTTACAATTTGCAAAAAATGCAAAAACTAGCGGAATCGCTAGAAAAACTAGCGATTCCGCTAGTTTTAAAAATACCTATTTCCGCTATTGATTTAATTTGGTTATTCCGCTACTTTTGAAAAGTAATTTATCAAAAGTTAGAAAATGATGTTATTTTTTAGCTTTTTTTTAAAAAATTAACCATTAAAAACAATAAAATTAAATAACAATTTAAACTTTAAAATCTATTTATTATGAAAAAATTAGCAACAACATTATTCGGACTTTTTTTAGTAGCCACATCTTTTGCAAACGTTAAAGGACAAGCCATAACTAAAACTCAAAAATTTGACACTACATTACAAACAACACACAAAACCAATGCTACTTTAAATCAAATTAATAAAGTAATGGCAATACAAAAATTGGCCAAGGGTGGAC
>CAZGZH010000200.1:0-4167 GCA_964529645.1 uncultured Flavobacteriaceae bacterium | reverse complement strand
AATTTTGATTTTAAACCCAACGATAAAAATTTCTACGATTTTTTTAACCCTAAATCAAAACCTATTTTTAATGTTTCAACTGCAAATACTCTTGAAAAAGATGTTTTAGAAATTAAATATTTTAACGGTAAAAAAATAACAAATAGACAAACTAAAATTAAAAGCACCTATAGTTTGGGCACTTTTTATACCAAAACTAAATTGGTTAGAATTGAAGTCAGAGATTTTGGTTTAGAAGACGGCGATCGTATAAAAATTTATTTAAACGGAGAGGTCGTTCAAGAATCGGTTACTCTAAAAAACAGGTTTTATTTTATCAATATCAATTTAAAAGAAGGCTTTAATACTATTTCTATTAAAGCGCTCAATCAAGGTTATGCAGGCCCCAATACAGCTGCTTTAGAAATTTATGACGGTAAAGGTATTTTAATGATTGCACATACTTGGAATATTTCTACAGGCCAAGTGGTTTCTACAGGTGTTGTTAGAACCGAAAAATAAACAACTCTTTACAAAAAACACAAAGATTTAAAGGTGTAAAGGCCTGAGACAGAACACTTTGTTTTAACTAACGACAAAAAACAATAAGACCCTTCGACTTCGCTCAGGGTGACCAATTTTTTATAATTGCTCTTTCTATAAATGAATTACCTCATCATAAGCAGCGGCTACGGCTTCCATAACAGCCTCACTCATTGTAGGATGTGGATGAATAGCTTTTAATATTTCGTGTCCTGTTGTTTCAAGTTTACGCGCCACAACTGCCTCAGCAATCATATCTGTAACACCTGCTCCAATCATATGACAACCTAACCATTCGCCATACTTAGCATCAAATATTACTTTGACAAAACCTTCTGGAGTTCCTGCTGCTTTGGCTTTTCCTGAAGCCGAAAATGGAAATTTACCCACTTTTATATCGTAGCCTTCTTCTTTGGCTTTGGCTTCGGTTAAGCCAACACTGGCAATTTCTGGCGAGGCATAAGTACAGCCTGGCACATTGCCATAATCTACAGGTTGGGTATCTAAACCCGCTAATTTTTCTACGCAAGTAATGCCTTCAGCAGAAGCTACGTGCGCCAAAGCAGGCCCTGGCACTACATCGCCAATAGCGAAATATCCTGGCATATTGGTTTGGTAAAAAGCGTTGACTAATATTTTATCGCGGTCTGTAGCAATACCTACATCTTCTAAACCAATATTTTCAATGTTCGATTTGATTCCTACGGCAGATAAAACAACATCGGCTTCAAGAATCTCTTCTCCTTTTTTAGTTTTAACAGTAGCAACAACACCTTTACCAGATGTATTAACAGCTTCTACAGAAGCATTGGTCATTACTTTGATTCCTGCTTTTTTAAAAGACCGTTGTAATTGTTTAGAAACATCAATATCTTCAACAGGCACCATATTTGGTAAAAACTCTACAACGGTGACTTCTGTCCCCATTGTGTGATAGAAATAAGCGAACTCAACTCCTATAGCCCCAGAACCTACAACAATCATTTTTTTAGGTTGTTTGGATAAGGTCATAGCCTCACGATAGCCTATTACTTTTTTACCATCTTGTGGTAAATTTGGCAATTCTCTAGAGCGCGCGCCTGTGGCTATGATGATATTTTTAGCTTGATATTCGGTCACTTTTCCCTTAGCATCTGTGACGTCAATTTTATGATTGGGTTTTATCTTTCCAAAACCATCAATGACGTCAATTTTATTCTTCTTCATTAAAAATTGAACCCCTTTACTCATACCATCAGCCACATTACGACTGCGTTGTACAACAGCACTAAAATCTTTGTCAATAGCTTTGGCTTTTAATCCGTAAGCTTCTACATGTTTTAAATAATCGTAAACTTGGGCACTTTTTAAAAGGGCTTTAGTAGGAATACAGCCCCAATTAAGGCAGATGCCGCCGAGGTTTTCTTTTTCTATAACAGCAACTTTAAATCCTAATTGTGAAGCTCTTATGGCTGTTACGTAGCCACCAGGGCCACTTCCTAAAATAATTATATCGTAATTCATATTATGTGTTTTTGAAGCTTAATTTTAAAATGCAAAGTAAAGAAATATTTTGTTCATAATTGTGACGACATTAATGATATTAAAATGTTTGAATTAGCAGGTCTGAAGTCTGAAGACACTCTATTTATTGTCTTTAAATTCTGTATTAATTATTGATAGATTGCCCTCCCAAACTTACCTTTTCGGTACGGGCAGACCACATCCCGATAATTATCGGGACTCGCAAAGACAAAATATTAATCAAACTTAATAGCTTTTACCGGACTTATTTTGGTCACAATAATTGACGGTATTAAAAGCATTAATACACACAAAATTAAAGTCCCTATATTTAAAGTTAAAATCTGATAAGCATTAATATAAATAGGAACAGCCTTAACATAATAGGTCTCTGGATTTAAGTTTATAAACTTAAATTTATACTGCAAAAATAAGAGTGATAAACCTATTAAATTACCCCAAAATAATCCTTTAACAATAAGATAGGCCGCATTGTATAAAAATATTTTTCTGATACTCCAATTGGCATTTCCTAAAGCTTTTAAAATACCTATCATTTGTGTACGCTCTAAAATAAGAACTAGTAAAGCTGTTATCATATTAATGCCAGCTATAAGAATCATAATAGCAATAATAACAGTTATATTGACGTCAAATAGGCTTAACCAATCGAATAAGGCCGGAAACTTGTCTTTTATACTTTGTGCATTTAGCGTGGCTGCTGTTGCGGCATAAATGGCGTTGCTTTTAGTGTCTAAAGTTTTAAAATTTTCTAATAAAATTTCAAAACCACCTACTTTATCATTACCCCATTTGTTAATTTTTTGAAGGTGCTTTATATCGCCAATTATATAATTTTCGTCGAATTCTGCAAAAGAAGTATTGTACAAGCCAACAATTTTAAGCACTCTTAAATTAGGGGATTTATTAGGGTCGTTCTTTACAAAAAACAAATTAAATTTATCGCCCAATTTTAATCCCAACCTATTGGCAATTGTGGTAGAAATGAGGACGTCATTAGAAGGTCTTTCTTTAAAATTAAGTACAACTCCTTCTGTTATGTATTCTTTAAAATAATCCCAATTGTAATCTGTAGAAATACCTTTAAAAATAACCCCTTCAAAATCTTTTTCAGTACGGATAAGGCCCGCTTTTGTAGCAAAAACATGCACGTTTTTAATGCCCGATATCTCTTTAAATTCGGGATAAAAATCTTGATTTTTAGCAATGGGATTTACGGTTACTTCAGAATTATTATTGTCGTAATTGGTTATTTGCACATGTCCTTGAAAAGCAGCTACTTTTTCACGAATTTTATGTTGTAACCCCACACCAGTGGCCACAGATATAAGCATCACAATCATCCCTAAAGCAATGGCTGTAATGGCAATTTTTATTATTGGTGCCGAAATGCTACTTTTACCTTGTTTAGAAAAGATGATGCGCTTGGCAATAAATAACTCGTAATTCAAATTTAAAATCTGTTTTAATGTTCAAAAATACATATTTCTTTTTGGTAATCTTACCCCTTTTTACATTGATTTCATGTCGTACTATAACACAAGTTGAAGTGGGCGCTAATCGTACAGAAATATATCTACCTCTTCTTAAAAATAAAAAAGTGGCGGTTGTAGCTAATCAAACCAGTGTTATTTTTAAAAAAGACAAAACTTATACCCATTTGGTAGATTCACTTTTGAGCTTAAAAATATCTGTTAAAAAAGTCTTTGCACCAGAACACGGCTTTCGCGGTAAAGCAGATGCAGGCGAGCACGTTGCCAATGGTATTGACAACAAAACAGGATTACCCATTATATCGCTTTACGGCAAAAACAAAAAACCCACAAAAGAACAGTTAAAAGGCATTGATGTCGTTCTTTTTGATATTCAAGATGTAGGTGTGCGTTTTTATACCTATATTTCTACGCTACATTATGTTATGGAAGCTTGTGCCGAAGCGGGAATTGCTGTAATTGTACTAGACCGTCCCAACCCAAATGCACATTACATTGATGGCCCCGTTTTAGAACCTTCATTTAAAAGTTTTGTAGGGATGCATACTGTTCCAATTGTTTACGGTATGACACTTGGCGAATACGCCCGTATGATAAACGGTGAAAAATGGCTAGGAAAGGGTATAAA
>CAZGZH010000199.1:0-4178 GCA_964529645.1 uncultured Flavobacteriaceae bacterium | reverse complement strand
TGTTTGATAACTACACCCAGATGTTTGATAATAAATATGGGTTCATATCTAATTTAAGTATGCTAGATTTGCTCTTTATGGAGGGGCCCAACGCTTTAAATTATCTCGAAACACAGGTTAAAGCTTTATGATGTTTTTTTTAAGAGTAGTTATGCATTACGGCTTACATTTTGTAGCGCCTTTGGCTATTGCCATGCTATTTTATAAAGGACACAGGCAAAGGGCTTATCTTATTTTATTGGCCACAATGTTAATAGATTTAGATCACTTAATAGCAAGTCCTATTTTCGATGCTAATCGTTGTAGCATCAATTTCCACCCTTTACACACTTTTTATGCTTTGGCAATTTACATCACTTTTTTAGGCTTTAAAAAAACAAGGCTTATAGGCATAGGTATGTGCCTCCATTTTTTGACTGATGTGTTGGATTGTTTGTGGTTATAATCCCTAAAAATTAACAGCAACCCTTAAAATGTCAGCTCTAGTTTTACGAAAGGAAGTATCGAGAACCTTTTCAAAAAATAAATATATAATTTAAAACCCTCTAAATAAAATTTAACTATATTTGACTGTTATTGTCCTTCCCTAGACAGATTTTGTTTATTAAAATATAATTTTAATGAATTTACTTTATAAAAAAGGACTCATGTTTAATAATAAAACTGATATAGATAAAATAAATCCTACTAAAAGTCCTAATTTGGGTTTATTGCTTGGTATAGGTTTTATTGTCTTTGTTATTCTTGTCTTTTCGGTTGTTATAGGACGCCATTTAGAAAACGCGCACTATCCTAAAATAAACAAACTAGAGACTGTTAAATTCGACATAACGCTTTTACATTTACAAATTGAAGAAGGGGGGGCTTTGCTTGATAGTACTTTTACTCCTCCGCAAATATTAGAAGCTAAACGACTTGTTAAAAATCTTTTGCCTTCTAATTGGGAAGATTATTTTTTACCATTAGCAAAAGCTAATCAGCAAAAAGACATCAAAACCCTTTTACAGAAAATAAACAAATTTGAAACGCTGTTAAAAGCGTATAAATACGTACCCGAAAATAAAATAAAACACGATGCAGCTTATTCAGATCTTGTAATGAGTGTCGAAATACTGCAAAAGGTTTTACTTAAAAAGTATTTAAAGCAAATAAATACACTTCAAACTATACAACATATAAATTTATTACTTTTTATAATGTATATGGCTTTTGTGTATTATGTGGTAACACGCTACAACCGCCTTAGAAAGGTGTTTTTAAAAACACAAAAAGAGCACATTAGAGAAAAAGAAGTAACCCACTATTTTTTAGAAGAATCACAAAACCTGTCCAAATTGGGCTATTATACATTCGATTTTAAAAATAATAGTTGGAAAGCTTCTAAAACGATTACCGAAATTTTGGGCCTACAAGTTGATGAGGGCTTTTTAAAAGTGTGGACAGATTTAATCTACCCTGAAGACAGACATATTTTAACAGATGTATTAAACAAAAGACTTAAAGACCCCAGTGTTTCGTTAAATGTTACTTACAGATTAGTGAGGCCAAAAGATGGCAAAATATTGTGGATACATCATATGGCGCGAGATATTCAGCTCAATTCTAAAGGAGAAAAATTACCTGTACTGGGCGTCATTCAAGACATAACAGAGCAAAGAGAGGCTGTTAATACGCTATTTCAACGTGAAAAAGAGTTGGCAACAGTAGTAGAATCTATTGCAGATGTCTTGTTTTTTATAACTATTATGCCCAACGGCGAATACGTATTTAAAAATGTAAATAGTGCTTTTTTACAAGCAACAGGTCTTAAAGAAGACCAAGTTTTAGGTAAAACCATAGAGCAAGTTATTCCTGAGCCTTCATTAAAAATGGTTCGCACTAATTACGACAGAGCTATTAAAGAAAAAACCGTTGTAAAATGGGAAGAAGAATCGGTATATCCAACAGGTTTGAAAATTGGTATTGTAAGTGTTTCACCTATTTTTGATGCTCAAGGCAATTGTACACATTTGGTGGGCTCTGTTCACGATGTTACGGAGCAGAAACAAGCCGAAGAAGCGCTTAAAGCTAAAGAAGAATTGTACAGAAGCGTGTTTGAAAATGCACCATTAGGTATTTTCCATTTTAATGCAGAAGGCGTCATTACCGAATGTAATAACGAATTGGTTAAGATTGTTGGCTCTTCTTATAATAAGATTGTTGGTTTAGATATTCAAAAAGATTTTACAGATAAAAAAATGATAGCAGCTGTTAAAGAGACATTAGAAAGCGGGACGAGCTATTACGAAGAGAACTATACCTCAGTTACAGCTAATAAAACAACGCCTTTGGTAATACATTTTAAAGCTATATACAATACTAAAAAAAATATAATTGGCGGGGTTGGTTTGGTTGAGGATGTGACAAAGCGTTTTGAATTACACAGAAGTTTGGTAAAGAGTGAAAAAGACCTCTTAAATTCTCAAAAAATTGCTCAATTAGGAACGTTTAATCTTAATTTGAAGACAAATATTTTTAAAAGTTCTGAAATTTTCGATGCCATAGTTGGCCTTAAACCTACAGATAAAAAAACCTTTGCCGTATGGCGTACTATTACACATCCTGATGACACAGATGGCAACCAAAAAATGTTAGACAACTGTATAAAAACAGGTGTTAAATTCGATAGAGAATACCGTATTATGACAAAAGACACAAAAGAAGTTAAGTGGCTACACGGTATAGGTAAAATTATTTATAAAGAAGGAGTGGCCACTAGTTTTGTAGGAACCATTCAAGACATTACTAAAAGCAAGAAAGCAGAGTTACTTGTTGAAGAGAGCGAACAAAAACTTAGAGAAGCCCATGAAATTACCCGTTTAGGGACTTTTATTTTTGATTATAAAACCAACTTGTTTGAGACATCACCAATTTGCGATGACATATTAGGAATAGAACCTTCGTATGATAAAGATATTTTTGGGTGGGTAAATTTAATACATCCAGACGATTATGTAAATGTTCAAAAATTACTCGATAACAGCAAAATGGCAATTATTTCCAGAGAATTTAGAATTATTCGTCCTAAAGACAAAAAAATTATTTGGATTTTGGGTAAAGCTAAAAAAGAGTTCAATGCCAAAGGAAACCGTAGATTAATTACAGGTACCATCCAAGATATTACAGAGCGAAAAGAAGTCGAAAAAAAACTCAAACAATCAGACACTATTTTGAATAAAATAAATTCTTTAGTTGTTGTAAATGACGGTCAAAATAATATAATATATGTGTCGCCTAGTGTAAAAGAGATGCTTGGGTATAAGCCTGAAGAGTTGTTAGGTAAAGGGTGGTGGCATTTGACTTATGACGCTCTCGAAGAAGCTAAAAAAGTCCAAGAAGAGGTATATAGCTATGTTTATAACAATGGCCCAAAAACCAAAAGAGTTGGCTCAAGAATTATAAAAACAAAGGCAGGCGTGCCTAAACACATTGAATGGCACATTTCAAAGGGTGTTGAAAATACTTATATAAATATTGGTATAGATATTACAGAAAGAATAAGAGACCAAAAAATTAAAGATATAATTTACAACATCACAAAATTTGCACAAACTGAAGGTGAATTAGAAAGTTTTTTACCTTTTGTGAGAAATAATTTAAATAAAGTAATACATACTACCAACTTCTTTATTGCTCTTTACGATGTCAAGAGCGATAGTTTTACATTGCCTTATAGGATAGATGAAGAAGATGAAAATAGAAAAGATTACCTACATAACTTTAAAAAAGGAAAAACTCTTTCGGGATATGTATTTGATACTAAAAAGCCCTTACTTACAACGAGTAGTAAAGCAAAAAAGCTTATTAAGCAAGGTAAAATAGCTGAATACGGTGTTAAATCTAAATGTTGGTTAGGCATACCTTTATTGGTAGAATAAAATGCTATAGGTGTTTTGGTTGTTCAGAGTTATACAAATGAGAAGGCTTATACGCAAAAAGATATAACCCTTTTAGAATTGGTAGCGAGTAATATAAGCCTGATTATAAAAAAAGTACACGATTTTGAGCGCATACGTTTATTAAACCAAGCCCTTATTCAAAGCCCTGAGTCTGTAATTATAACAAATACAGAAGGTAGAATTGAATATGTCAATCCGGCCTTTACAAGTCTAAGTGGTTATACAGAAAAAGAAGCTTTA
>CAZGZH010000198.1:0-4184 GCA_964529645.1 uncultured Flavobacteriaceae bacterium | reverse complement strand
GGTTTCGTCGCCTGTTTTAGGGAAAACAACCACGGCATTTTGTGAGTTGCGACCCATCCAATGCGCATCAGATTTTTTAGAATTGCCTTCAATCAACACTTCTACAGTTTGCCCGATAAATTGTTGCATACGATACAAACCGTGCTTTTGTTGTAGCTGAATTATTTCGGTTAAACGGCGTTTTTTAATTTCCTGTGGTACGTCGTCTGTCATCTTTTTGGCGGCTAAAGTCCCAGGACGTTCAGAATACGCAAACATAAATCCGAAATCGTATTTAACGTATGCCATTAGGCTCAAAGTTTCTTTATGTTCTGCTTCGGTTTCGCCACAAAAACCCGTCATCATATCTTGAGAAATAGCACAATCTGGTAAAATTTTACGGATATTGTCAATCAAAGTAATGTATTCTTCACGTGTGTGCTGTCTGTTCATCCGCTTAAGCGTAGTAGTACTGCCAGATTGCACAGGTAAATGAATGTATTTGCAAATATTGTTGTGTTTTGCCATAACGTGTAGAACGTCTAAATGCATGTCTTGCGGATTTGAAGTAGAAAAGCGAATACGCAATTTAGGAAAATTGGTGGCACATAAATCGAGCAATTGTGCAAAATCTGTAGCAGTGGCTTTGACTATTTCGCTGGCATTTTTAAAATTCTTTTTCAGGCCGCCACCATACCATAAATAACTGTCTACATTCTGACCTAAAAGGGTAACTTCTTTAAAATTTTTAGCGGCTAATTCTTGAATTTCTTTAAGAATGCTTTGTGGGTCACGACTGCGTTCGCGTCCTCTGGTAAAAGGCACTACACAAAAAGTACACATATTGTCGCAGCCTCTTGTAATTGAAACAAAAGCTGAAACGCCGTTGGTATTTAAACGCACAGGCGACACATCGGCATAAGTTTCTTCTTTAGAAAGAATGACGTTTACAGCCTCTCTACCCGCTTCTACTTCGCTTACTAAATTGGGTAAATCGCGATAAGCATCGGGGCCTACAACGAGGTCAACAATTTTTTCTTCTTCTAAAAATTGGTGTTTTAAACGTTCAGCCATACAGCCTAAAACGCCCACTTTCATAGTGGGGTTTATCTTTTTTATAGCATTGTATTTTTCTAAACGCTTGCGCACAGTTTGTTCAGCCTTTTCGCGGATAGAGCAGGTATTTACCAAAACCAAATCGGCTTCTTCAAGATGTGGCGTGGTGTTAAAACCAGCATCTGATAAGATTGCTGCTACAATTTCGCTATCGTTTAAGTTCATTTGACACCCGTAACTTTCAATAAAAAGTTTTTTGGTGTTGTCTTTTTTTGTATCGGTAATAAGGGCTTGCCCTTGTTTTTTTTCGTCAATAATATTTTCTGTCGCCATATTTCAATTTTGTGCAAAGATACAACCAATTGTGTAAAAATATGACATATTGGCAGGTGAAAGTTTTGTTAAAAATGAGGTATGGCAAATAGAGCGATATGTTGTACCTACGGCACAAGGGCGTATCGAAATTATTGATTTTAGCCATATTGCGTCCCTAACGGGACGGCGTATTTCAATAATTTTTTTTAAAAAGAAGTATTTGTCTTATTGTAACAAAATACAGCTAGTAATTTTTTGAAATAAACTAAAGTTTGGATTTAGCCCTAACAGATTTCCAAACCTGTTAGGGCTTATGATATATTGATACGATGACTCAAAGTCATCGTATCAATAAATAAAAAACTTACCTTTAAGTATGGTCTTGTTTAAACTTAAAGTATAAAAATAAAGTCCTTTTTTTAACTGTGATATGTTTAGAGTGCCTTTTATTGGGCTGTCTATAACCTTTTGTCCTAGAGTAGAATAAACTTTAATGTTAAACAATTTATTGGCATTATTCAGATTAATCTGCTGGGTATGGGCGTCATAAAAAATAAAAACTTTGTCTTTGATAAAATTATCTACTGCCAATGTCTGATTGATATTTGTTAAAATATATCTGTAATTGGGGTCGAAAGTTGTACAATTAATAGGGTCGTCTATCAAACCTTCGGGCGAAAAACCTATGCCCTCGTAAACTTTTATACAATTACTGTTACCTGGGCTTGCAAGGGTATAATATTTTGTATTGATACCAAATTTCATTTCGGTACCGATAGCCACAACTGTTCTTTCTGAATTTGTAAAACTACCGTTTAGTTTATCGGCGTTAAACACATCGCCTATTTGGACATTAAAATCGTAAAGCAGTTTTTCTGTGCTTGTATTAGTGTCATATAGATACACTTTTTTATTGGCGACATCTTCTCTTAGATAATAAACAGTAGTATTGCGCGAATCTCTTAATACATAGTAAGATGTGCTGTTAAAAGTTGTAGTACCATCAATAAAATAGCCGTAAAGCGTGGTAACTGTACTATTGGGGATCCCTACCGTCCACGTTTCGTAGGTCATATTCCAAATTTTACCATTTTCAAGCATAGGTGTGTAGGTTTGGGCTTGAATTTTTAAAATTGAAATTATCAGCAATACTGAAAATAAAAGTTTCCTCATAATGGTGAAAATGAATAAGATGGCTAAAGCAAAGGTAATAAAAAATTAAAAAAACAAGCTTAAAATTTGATATAAAAAAAATCTATATACTTTTGCAGCATAATTAAAACGAAAGAATGGCGAAGAATTTAGTTATTGTAGAATCTCCGGCGAAAGCCAAAACTATAGAAAAATATTTAGGAAAAGAATTTCAGGTCGAATCGAGTTATGGGCATATTGCCGATCTCCCTTCTAAAGAAATAGGTATTGATTTAGAAGGCGATTTTAAGCCCAAATACCGTGTATCATCAGATAAAAAAGCGGTTGTAAAAAAATTAAAAGACCTGGCTAAAAAAGTAGATACTGTTTGGTTAGCGAGTGATGAGGATCGCGAAGGAGAGGCTATTGCTTGGCATTTATTTACACAATTAAAGCTAGACAAAGACAAAACAAAACGCATTGTTTTTCACGAAATTACCAAATCGGCTATCTTAAAAGCAGTAGAAAATCCGCGAGATATAGATTATAATTTAGTCAACGCGCAACAAGCGCGTCGTGTTTTAGACCGTTTGGTGGGTTACGAATTGTCGCCTGTTTTATGGCGAAAGGTAAAAGGCGGTTTATCGGCAGGGCGTGTACAATCTGTTGCTGTACGTTTAATTGTAGAGCGCGAAGCGTCTATAGATAATTTTGTACCAAAAGCTTCTTATAGAGTTGATGCCGAATTTTTAAACGAAAAAGGACAGAAATTTAAAGCTAAATTACCGAGTAATTTTAATACTATTGAAGAGGCAGAAACCTTTTTAAATAAAAGTATTGGCGCGACATTTAAAGTAGCCGACTTACAAACAAAACCGGCTAAAAAATCACCTGCACCACCATTTACGACTTCCACTTTACAACAAGAAGCTTCGCGGAAATTAGGTTTTCCAGTAGCTAAAACCATGTTGATGGCACAAAAATTATACGAAGCAGGTTTGATTACTTATATGCGTACCGATAGTTTAAATTTATCAAATGATGCTAAAAATGCAGCAGCAGAAGTCATTACGGCAAATTATGGTGCGCAATATTCAAAAACCAGAGTTTTTAAAACAAAAGCAAAGGGCGCTCAAGAAGCGCATGAGGCTATTCGCCCAACAAACTTGGGTACGCAAAGCGTGTCGGTAGATTTTGATCAAGATAGATTGTATAGTTTAATTTGGAAACGCACTATTGCTTCTCAAATGAGTGAAGCGCAATTAGAGCGGACAAATGTAAAAATAAACCATTCAAATTCTGAGAAACAATTTACAGCTAACGGAGAAGTCATAAAATTCGACGGTTTTTTAAAAGTGTATCTTGAAGGAACTGATTTTGACGAAGAAGATCAAGCAGGAATGTTACCAGCTTTAAGTGTTGGTGAAACTTTATTAGATATATTTATATCCGCCACAGAGCGCTATACAAAAGCACCTTATAGATTTACAGAAGCCTCTTTGGTTAAGCAATTAGAAGAATTGGGCATTGGACGCCCCTCAACTTATGCGCCCACAATTTCTACTATTCAAAGACGTGGTTATATAGAAAAAGGCGCTATTGAAGGACGCTCTCGTTCTTATAAAAGTTTAGTGCTTAAAAAAGGCGTTATTAAAAAAGCCGATTTATCTGAAATGGTTGGTGCCGATAAAGGCAAATTAATT
>CAZGZH010000197.1:0-4204 GCA_964529645.1 uncultured Flavobacteriaceae bacterium | reverse complement strand
GTATTAGAAATCATATCTTCAAGATTTCTACCAGATAAAATACCGTAATGTTTCTTCTCGTTGTATTTCTTCACATCAAAATAAACAGAGCCATTAACTTCATAAGCTAAACCTTTCTCTAGAATGACCTTTATGGCTTCTATTTGTTCTACAATATGACCTGTAGCTGTAGGTTCTATACTGGGCGAAAAACAATTAAATTTATCTAAAATATTATGAAAATCTACTGTGTATTGTTGCACAATTTCCATTGGCTCTAGCTTTTCTAGACGGGCTTTTTTTGAAATTTTATCTTCTGTAGAGTCGTCTTCTAAATGACCAGCGTCGGTTATATTTCTAACATATCTTACCTTATACCCCAAGCACTTAAAGTATCTAAAAATCATATCGAAAGACATAAAAGTCCGCACATTACCTAAGTGTACATTGCTGTAAACTGTAGGGCCACAAACATACATTCCTAAATGACCTTTATGTATGGGTTTGAAAATTTCTTTACTATTAGAAAGTGAGTTATATATTTTGAGTTGTGACATCTTTAAAAATAAATTGAACTTTTAAGAGCCAAATATACTAACAATTTAGTGTATTTATTATTTATAAGATAACATATTTAAAAACCCACCAAAACAAATTTATTTTGGCGGGTTTTAATAAAAATTTGAAATAATTTTATGATGGGAATTTTACCGACCCATAACTTACGTTCATATTAAATTTTGCGCCTTTTGGCACTTTAATATAGATTGTCTTTTTCAGTTTTACCTTGTTGCGCTTTACCAAAACAGCTCTTATTTTTTTGGCAGCAGTCCTTAGTTCGACTCTTAAATCTTTTTGATGTAGCAGCATTTCTTGGCGTTGTTTGGCAAATTCTTTTTTATGTTTTGCCATTTCTACTTTCATCTTTGCCATTACTTTTTTCATTTCAACAACACGTTTTTTTCTTGCTACCGTATCTTTTAACATTTTTAGCCTTATTTTCTTAGCCATCAATTGTGCCTTTTTTTGAAACTTTTTAAGGTAATTTTTATCTTTTTTATAAGCCTCAAAATTAAATGACATGCTATCCATTTTAATATTATTTAATACTGGAAAAGAGTACTTAAAGGAATCTAAAATATCTAAATTTACAATTGAAATTTCTGGCATTTCGGGCATTTCAGGAAACTCTGGAACTTCAGCAATTTCACGAAGTACCAAATTCTCATATAAACCTCCAAATCGATTATTCCTACCTGTAATTCTAATTTTTTCGCTGTTACCAATAGCTTCAAAATGCCAATTTTCAAAATATTTGTTGGCATCTTCTTGTTTTAAGCTATCTCCTTCAACTGTAATTTTAGCACTGATATCTACAGTATTTTTATGCCAATTTTCAATAACGACATCTGTGTAATAAGTATTCAAACTTATAACAACATCTTTATTGACTTTAAAACTCTCGTGATATTTCTTCTCAAATTTTTGAGCTGACAGAAATTGTATTCCCCCAATAAAAAAAAGAATTAATAAACTGACTTTATAATATATTGTTTTCATTTTTTATAGATTTTGTCTTATTTAATTCTGTTTTTAATTCTAATAATAATTGTAAACGCATTTGCAAATTGGTAATTAAATTATTTATAACAGCTTCGCTCAAATCGCCATTAAGCAGTTTTGTGTTTAGATTATTATACTGTTTTGATAAAATTTCTATTTTAACTAAATAATTTTTTATAAGTGTATCATTCCCCTCTGATATAGGCAAATTTGCCAGTTCATAATTTATAGCAGTAGTGTAATAAGACTCTATTTTACCTAACTCTGGCGACAATGCATTTATAGTTAGAGCAGGCTCTTTTGTAACTTGATTTGTGTTATTAAAGCCAGCATTAATAAAATACCCTAAACCTAAAAGTATGACGATTGATGCTGCTACTTTAAAATATATTTTATTATAAAACAGCCTTTTATGAAGACTCTTATCTAGCTTCTCTTTAAACTTGTCTCTATGATTTTCTGATAAAGATATCTTTCTTTCAAAATTACCTTCTTGCATTTTTTTTCGTAATTCAAACATATTTTTTTTCTTTTAACTGTGCTACTAATTTTTGCTTACCGCGATGTAAAATTGTCCGCGAAGCCACATTCGAAATATTTAAAATGGCTGAAATTTCATTGTGATCATAGCCTTCTAATAAAAATAGTTTTAAAACCACTTTAAATTGTTCTGGTAATTTATTTATTACCTTATAAACTGCTGCAACAGAATGTGCCTTTTCTAAATATAAATCGAACTCATTGCCTTCAGCTATTTCAAAATGAGCATCATCAAAAACTTGCTGATTTAATTTCCGTTGTTTTAACCAATCTAGAGCCTTATTAATAACAATCTTCTTAAGCCATCCACCAAATGCATTTTCAATTTTAAAATCGTCCAGTTTTATAAAAGCCTTTATAAAAGATTCTTGCATAATATCTTCGGCAATATAAGTGTCGTTTACATAGCGTATCGCAATTTTAAACATGGCATCACAGTACTTGTCATACAATTTCATTTGTGCCTTAGCATTATTCTGCTTGCACAGTTCAATTAGATGTACATCTTCAACTTTTCGATTCATGTCTTTTTAAAAGGCTCTACTATTAATACGACAAAAAAGTAAAGCTGTTGCATATTTTTAATTATTTTTACCAAAATAAACATTTTCCGAGCTTAAAATGACTTTAAAAAATAAAGAAAATAGTGCCTTATCTACAAAAGAAGGTGTTGTTAAACCCAATATCATCCAGAAAAATTTGGCTAAAAAACTAAAACAAAACAAAGCCTTTCAACCGAGCATTAAAGATTTTGTCAAAAATATAACTGCTGGAAAAATTAGTTATTTGAGTCGTGCTATTACACTAATTGAAAGTCAGAATTCTGCACACCAAGAAAAAGCCATTGCCCTTTTAGAAGCCTGTTTGCCCTTTGCAAACAAATCGGTTAGAATTGGTATTACGGGCGTACCTGGTGTTGGTAAAAGTTCATTTATAGAAGTTTTCGGAAAACACTTAACAGCGCTTGGTAAAAAGGTAGCCGTTTTAGCTATAGACCCTAGCAGTTCTGTAAATAAAGGCAGTATTCTGGGCGATAAAACCCGAATGGAAGATTTGGTTAAAGACAAAATGGCTTTTATCCGCCCCTCGCCTTCTGGCACAACTCTAGGCGGTGTTGCAAAAGCAACTAGAGAAGCTATTTTATTGTGCGAAGCGGCAGATTTTGATATAATATTAATAGAAACGGTAGGTGTTGGTCAGTCTGAAACTAGCGTTCACAATATGGTCGATTTTTTCTTACTACTCAAACTCGCTGGCGCAGGAGATGATTTACAAGGTATAAAACGCGGTATTATTGAGATGGCAGATGCTATAGTTATAAATAAAGCCGATGGCGATAATGTAAAAGCGGCTAATTTGGCTAAAGCCGATTTTGACCGTGCGCTTCATTTATATCCTGCTAAAGAAAATAATTGGCAGCCTAAAGTCCTAACGTGTAGCGCCACAGAAAATAGTGGTATTGAAGCTATTTGGCAACTTATTACGTCATACTTGGAGTTGACTAAAAGCAATGGTTTTTTTGAAACAAACCGTCAATTACAAGATAAATTTTGGTTAGAAACCATTGTAAAACAACAACTGTTACAAAATTTCGAAAAGAATCCAATTATAAAGGACGCCTTTGCAAAACAATTAAAAGCCGTAAACAATAAAGAGACCACACCTTTTATGGCGGCCAAAAAATTATTAGACCTCAATTCTTGATCAAAAAAAAGTCAGAAAAATTAATTCCTGACTTCACTTAAATTATATTCTTACCTTTTTATTTACCTACTTTAATTAAATTAACATCAAAAATAAGATTGGCATTTGGCGGAATAATTCCACTTCCAGCACCTCTAGCACCGTAAGCCATATTTGAAGGAATAAAAATTGTGGCTTTGGTTCCCGCTTTTAATTGCATTAAACCAAAGTCCCAACCTGGAATAACACGACCAACACCTACTGGAAATTTAATAGGCTTTTTCTTGTAAGACGAATCAAACTCTGAACCTGTTGTTAATCTGCCACTGTAATCTACTGTTAGCACTTCTCCTTTTTTAGGTTGCTTGCCGCGTCCTTTTTTAATTGTAGCTATTACCAAACCATTATCGTAGGTTTTTACTTTATAGCCTTTCTTAGT
>CAZGZH010000196.1:0-4225 GCA_964529645.1 uncultured Flavobacteriaceae bacterium | reverse complement strand
AATTATGTCAGCAAGGACGTAATTTCACCAATAAAATTTGGAATGCCTTTAGGTTGGTAAAACAATGGGAAGTTGATGATGCCCTAACGCAACCTGAAGTTTCAAAAATAGCTATTGATTGGTACAAAGCTAGATTCCAACAAGTCTTAGAACAAACCGAAGATTCGTACAGTAAATACCGTTTAAGCGAAGCTTTAATGGGGATTTACAAATTGGTATGGGACGACTTTTCGTCGTGGTTTTTAGAAATGGTAAAACCTGTCTACCAAAAACCCATTGATGCCCAAACCTACAAAGCCGTAGTGGCCTTTTTTGAAGACAATTTAAAATTGTTGCATCCGTTTATGCCCTTTATTTCAGAAGAAATTTGGCAACACTTTGCTACAAGAACAGCAGAGGAGGCGTTGATTGTTACAGACTATCCTAAAGCAGCACCCTTTGATAGTTCTTTGTTAGAAGCCTTTGAAGTTGTAAGCGAGGTGATTACAAACATCAGAGCTATCCGTAAAGAACACAAATTGCCTTTTAAAGAAACTATTAAATTGGCTGTTATAAAGCATGCCGACTTGCCAAAATTGTTTGATGCAGTGGTTATAAAATTGGGTAATTTATCAGAATTTAAAGTTGTTGAGGCTAAAATTGAGCAAGCTGTTTCGTTTAGAGTCAAATCTTTTGAATACTTTATTCCGATTGAAAAAACCGTTAATGTTGCCGAAGAAAAAGCCAAATTAACGCAGGAGTTAAACTATACCAAAGGTTTTTTAAAAGCCGTTCAAGGTAAATTGGGTAACGAACGTTTTGTAAACAATGCACCAGAACAAGTTATTGCCAACGAGCGCAAAAAAGAAGCCGATGCTTTGGCTAAAATTAAAACTATTGAAGAAAGTTTGGGTAGATTGTAAATTTTTATTTTAATAAAAAAACATACTTCTTAGGTTTATTATTAACTCCAATTTTAATTGGACCGAGGTTAGATAAATCGATTTCAATGTATTTTTTAGAAGGTTTATTAATTACAATTATTGATTCAATGACACCTTCTTTATTAGTATAAATAAAAACAGGTAGTGGATATTGATAACTAATTTTTTGCTTTTTTAGAGTAGTTTTTATCCTTCTAGTAATTTTTGGATATAAGTTAAAGTTATTTTCATTAATAATTTGCTCAAAATGATAACCATTTCCAATACTTAAATCTTTATCCATAGTTGCATTTTTGCTAACAACATTATCTGATATGTATTTAAAATTTATTGATTTAGATTTCGATGTTTTTGATGAGGAAACATTTTTAGGAAAAAAATTAGAAATAGAATTAATTGATTTACTAATTTTTTGAAACAAAATTTTTGAATAGGGCCAATTTCCAAGACCAATTGTGTTTGCTGACATTATTGAACTCACCTTGTTATCTTGGAACATATAAAACGCAATAGAATTGGATTTATTAATAGCTTTAATTAATATTTTTATTTCATTTTTTGAATTTTTATAAACTGAAAAACTTTTAGAATTTAATTGATTAAGTGGTATTTCATACACCCATTGATAAAAATGAACTTTTCCTTTTTTTGACTTTCTTAAATCTTGAATAATAAGTTTGTTATTAACTGAATCAATTTTAAAAAAGTATTCTTTTACTGTATTAAATTCTGGAGCTTTAACTTCTTTAGTTACTGGTAGGCTATTAATATCAAAAAATACATCTTGAGCACAAACAAGATTAACAACAAATAGGTTATAAATGAGTATAAAACTACCTATTTTTGAGTATAAACGATAAGTCATTTTAGTAAGATTAAAATTATTGGTTGATTGATACTCAAATGTATAAATATTTTTTTAAATAGGGCGTTATTATAGGTAAAGAATTAATTTTTATAAGGGAGCATTCTCCTTTGATAAGAATAGTTTCTTTAAATTGATACGATGACTCCGAGTCATCGTATCAATACTAAACAAGTAAGGGTTTCACTCAAAGTGAGACTTTGACTTTGAGACTTAAGGAAAGACAATTTAAAATCCAAAATCGTCAATCAAAATTTGTGAATCACTTACTTAGTTGTATTCCCTTTTAACATATCTGTAAAAACTTGGTCAACGGGTTCCCAGAGTTCTATTTTATTGCCTTCGGGGTCAAGAATATGAACAAATTTACCATAGTCAAAACTTTCTATTTTATCTAAAACAGTTACGTTATTCTTTTTGAGTTCTTCGACTAAATCAGCAAGATTTTCAACACGGTAATTTACCATGAATTCTTTTTTAGAGGGTTTAAAGTAATCGGTATCGGCTTTAAACGGACTCCATTGTGTGTAGTTTAACTGTTCGGGATTATTGGCATTTCTGGTTTCAAAAGTACTGCCATAAGCATCAACTGTCAAACCCAAATTTGTGGCGTACCAATCTTTTATTTTATCAGGGTTTTTACATTTAAAAAAGATGCCGCCAATACCTGTTACTTTTTTCATGATTGAAAATTTCAAGCTATAAATGTACAAAAAGGCTGCTTTGAAAAAAACAGCCTTTTTTATATGTAAATAAAGAGATGCTTCGACTTCGATCAGCAGTATGTTATTTTTTAACCACCACAGAAGCTTCAATTAATACGTCGTTCCACGTTTTACTCACACCATCTTTACCCTTATGCAAATCGAAACAGGCTTTGTTAAGTGTTTCTAAAGCGGCTGTAGCTTGCCATTGGTCTAAATTCATTACCCCTTTAAATTTAATAGTATCGCCAACCACTGTAAATGTAAGTGGTAAAATACCTGTATTGCCATTCATTGTAACATCTAAAGAACCCATATTACCGGCATTAACGTGAATAGTGCCTTTTAAAAGCGTGGTGTTTGCCATCACATTAAAAAACAGGTTTTGCAATTTGCTATCGCGTTCAGCATTGTTACTAAAAATTGAACTCACAGGAATATTAAAATCTACATTATTTAAGGCCAATAAAGCTGTTTTGCCAGATGGAGATTTGGTAATGTTAACTGTATTAAAAATACCACTTACGGGTAATTTGTCAGTTGTTTTATAGGCTGTCCATTTAACTTGAGCAGTTGATGCTACTAAGTTGTAAGCCTTTTCAGATTTTTCAACTTTCTTGGGGTTTTTACAAGCTGTAATACTTATGGCTAATACAAGCATAAGTATAAAATTAAATTTTTTAATCATATTTATTTTGAATAATTAGTTAATAGTTTTTTTAGTAATAGACTCTACAATTTCAATGTATTTTTGTTTAGCTTGATCTTCTGTTACACCTTTTAATTGCATCCAAGCGTTAAATTTAAAACCATTTCTTACAGCAAGTCTAGGCCCTTTTGATGAAAACCGAGGACTATCCTTTACGGCTAATTTATAATAAGCATAGAGCCTTAACATAGTATCTGGCGGTAAATCGCTCTGATTTATTTCTGAGGCTTTTTGATAAGCAATCTCAAACCGTGCGTCTAGACTTTTCATCAAACGCTGGCAATTATTGTTTTACCTCCCACAGCTTTGTCGTTTAAAGAGACATTTATTTTCATATCCAAAGGTAAAAAAATATCAATACGTGAGCCAAATTTTATAAAACCAGCATCTTCAGCTTGTGTAACAGTTTGATTTTGTTTAGCATAATTAACAATACGTCGGGCCACTGCACCCGCAATTTGCCTAAAAAGAATAGGCCCTACCGTTTTATTTTCTACAACTATTGTAGTGCGTTCGTTTTCTGTTGATGATTTTGGATGCCAAGCTACCAAATATTTACCTGGGTGATATTTACTGTATTTTACAAGACCCCCAACAGGATAACGGGTAACGTGTACGTTTGTAGGCGACATAAATATAGATACTTGTCGGCGTTTGTCTTTAAAATATTCAGGTTCAAAAACTTCTTCAATTACCACTACTTTGCCATCGGCTGGTGCCAGAATATGCGCGTCATTTAGGGCAACGTCTCTTTTGGGATTTCTAAAAAATTGTAAAATCAGTACAAAAAGTATTAAAACTACAAGTTGGGTTATCTTAGAAATAAGAGGTGTATCAATAAACCTATCGGCCAAGAGTATTAAAACGACGGTTACAAGCCCAGTAATACTAATTATTTTAAATCCTTCTTTATGAAACATATTTTTTAAACAAGTTGAAGAAACAAATATACAAAAGGGGCGACTAAAATAAGACTGTCTAAGCGGTCTAAAAAGCCGCCGTGGCCCGGAATAACCTTGGCACT
>CAZGZH010000195.1:0-4227 GCA_964529645.1 uncultured Flavobacteriaceae bacterium | reverse complement strand
TATTTGAGATTGTTGTGATTTTAGCGAGATTTGCCGTTTTTACTACAGTCAATTAAAAATTGATATTTTTAAAATACTTAATATCAGAATATTAAATTTAAAATCAATACAATGGCTATTGAGCAAAAAGATGCCCTTTTTATGTTGATTAAGTCGCTTTCTAAATCAGAAAAGCGTCAATTTAAGCTATATGCCGGTCGTTTGGGTGTTAATGCGCATGCTAATTTTATATCGTTGTTTAATTTATTAGATAAGGTCGATAATTTTGATGACGCCTTAATTTTAAAAAAAACCGATATTAAAAAACAACAAATTTCTAACACTAAAGCCCATTTGTACAAGCAGATTTTAATTAGCCTTAGGTTTAATCCGGTACACCAAAATACACGGGCACATATTAGAGAGCAATTTGATTTTGCGGCTATTTTGTACAGCAAAGGTCTGTATAAACAAAGTTTAAAAATTTTAGATAAAACAAAAGAACTCGCCCTTAAAAATGGTGAAAACAATTTGGCTTTTGAAATAGTAGAGTTCGAAAAGGTTATTGAATCACAGTACATAACCCGTAGTATGAGCAATCGGGCACAAGACCTAACAAAACAGGCTAAAAGATTGAGTCAGAAAAATGTGCGCATTAGTAAATTGTCTAATTTATCACTTCAGTTGTACAGCTTGTTACTCAAAGAAGGTTATGTTAAAAATGATGATGATGCTAAAAAAGTCATTAAATTTTTTGATAAAAAACTGCCTAAATACGACATAGCTGATTTAGGGTTTAAAGAGAAACTCTTTTTGTACAAAGCCTATTTGTGGCAGAGTTTGATTTTACAAGACTTTGTATCGAGTTATAAATACGCTCAAAAATGGGTGGATTTATTTGACGAAAATCCTGAAATGAAAAAGCAAAACCCTGTTTTTTATATCAAAGGTTTAGATTATTTGTTAGAAGCCCTGTTTTTTATAAAACACCGTACAAAGTTTAAGGAAGTGCTTAACAAGTTAAAATTCGATTTAGAAGCAGAAAATATTACCATAAATCAGAATACCAAAACACTGTCGTTTTTGTGCTACAATCAAAACAAACTGAATCTGTATTTTTTGGAAGGCCGCTTTGCAAAGGGTTTAAATTATATTCAAAAACTACTGGTCGATTTAAAAAATTACGAATCTAAAATAGATGCGCATCACGTTATGGTGTTTTATTACAAAATAGCCAGTATGTATTTTGGTGCCGGTAAAAATGAGGAATGTATTTTTTACCTCGAAAAAATTATTAATAACAAACAGCTAAAAATGCGAGAAGATTTATTGTGCTTTTCGCGTGTTTTGAATTTAGTGGCACATTATGACGCCGGACTTGACGAAAATATAGATAAACTTATTATTTCAACTTATAAGTTTTTGGTTAAGATGAACGATTTACACGAGGTACAACGCAAAATGATTCTGTTTCTTAAAAACCTAAACAATATTTATCCGCAAGACCTCAAAAAAGCCTTTATAAAATTGTATGACGATTTAAAAGTTTACGAAGACCATCCTTACGAAAAACGCGCTTTTCTGTATTTAGATGTCTTATCCTGGTTAGAGAGTAAGATAGAAAACAAGTCGGTAGAAATAATTATTCGTGAAAAAGCTAAAAAATTAATCAGATAACTAAACACTTATTTTTTAATAAAATTATAACCTGTATCAAAAAACGATACAGGTTTTTTTATGTCCTTGTCATTGTAAATTAGATATTGGTATAGCATTAAAAATCAGATAAATATGTTACAAATATATGAATTGAATATTGTAGAAAAAACAAAGGAAAACAAAGCCAAACGGCTATTGCGCTTACTTTTGATAATTATTTTAAAAATTAAAACACAAATAAGAGCACATAAATGCAATTCAATAAATACAGTAAACGCGTTACACAAGATCCCAATCAGCCGGCGGCGCAAGCCATGCTTTACGGTGTAGGATTATCAGAATCAGATATGCAAAAACCACAAATTGGCATTGCCAGTACAGGTTTTGATGGGAATACTTGTAATATGCACCTCAACAATTTAGCGGCTAAAATAAAATTCCATGTCAATCAAAAGGAGTTGGTTGGGCTTATGTTTCACACCGTAGGCGTGAGCGATGGTATTTCTATGGGAACAAGCGGTATGAATTACTCATTACCTTCGCGTGATGTGATAGCCGATTCTATTGAAATTGTGATGAATGCCCAAAGTTACGACGGCTTGGTAACCGTGGTGGGTTGCGATAAAAATATGCCGGGAGCTCTAATGGCTATGTTACGATTAAATAGACCAGCCTTAATGGTTTACGGTGGGACCATTGCCTCGGGTAATCACAAAGGTAAAAAATTGGATATAGTCTCTGCTTTTGAAGCTTTAGGTGAAAAAAATGCCGGCACTTTAAGTAATGATGAGTTTAAAGAAATTATAAAAAAAGCCTGCCCAGGAGCTGGTGCTTGTGGCGGTATGTACACAGCCAATACCATGGCTTCGTCTATTGAAGCCTTAGGTTTTTCATTGCCTTTTAATGCGTCGTTGCCTGCAGAACATCCCGATAAAAATAAAGAAACAAGATTGGTGGCTGATGCTATTGATAAGTTGATAAAATTAGATTTAAAACCGCTAGATATCATCACCAATAAATCGCTCGAAAATGCCATATCTGTAGTTATTGCTTTGGGTGGCTCTACAAATGCTGTACTGCATTATTTGGCTATTGCCAGAGCTGCAGGAATAAAATTTGAATTAGAAGATTTTCAAAGAATTAGCGATAAAACACCCGTTTTAGCCGATCTAAAACCAAGCGGCAAATACTTAATGGAAGATGTGCATAGTATTGGCGGTACGCCTGCTGTAATGAAATATCTTTTAAATAATGGTTATTTACACGGCGATTGTATGACAGTTTCAGGAAGAACTATTGCTGAGAATTTAGAAAATATTGAGCCGATGACATTTGAACAAACGGTTATTCACAATATCGATACAGCTATTAAAAAAACAGGACACCTACAAATTCTTAGAGGTTCTATCGCGCCGGAAGGTTCGGTAGCCAAGATTACCGGAAAAGAAGGTCTTTTGTTTAAAGGTAAAGCTAAAGTTTTTAATAGCGAACAGGCTGCCAATGATGGTATTGCCAACGGATTGGTAACAAAAGGCGATGTGATTGTTATAAGATATGTCGGCCCTAGAGGCGGCCCGGGTATGCCCGAAATGCTCAAACCGACTTCTATGATTATGGGGGCTGGTTTGGGTAAATCTGTGGCGCTTATTACCGATGGCCGTTTTTCTGGAGGGACACACGGATTTGTGGTAGGACATATCACACCCGAAGCACAAGACGGCGGTCCCATAGCCTTGATACAAGATGGTGAT
Source organism: uncultured Flavobacteriaceae bacterium (assembly GCA_964529645.1). GTDB lineage: Bacteria > Bacteroidota > Bacteroidia > Flavobacteriales > Flavobacteriaceae > CG1-02-35-72. The sequence goes on along the minus strand of CAZGZH010000195.1, from coordinate 838 downwards.
GAAATTATTATTGATGTGAATAATAATCGCATAGATTTAAATATTTCTGAAACTGTATTCTCAGCACGTAAAGCTGCTTGGCAACAACCCGCACTAAAAGCCAAAAGAGGCATTTTATACAAGTATGCTAAAACTGTTTCAACAGCCTCGCAAGGTTGTGTAACCGATGAATTTTAAAAAATTATGGAAACATTGAACGAAACAATTGCTAAAACAAAGTCTAAAACCACAGTTAGAGTTTCAGGAGCCGAAGCCGTCATAAAATGTCTATTGGCCGAAGATGCCGATTTAATTTTTGGCTATCCTGGTGGCGCAAATATGCCTATTTACGACGAGTTGTATAAATACCAAGATAAAATACATCATATCTTGGCACGTCATGAACAAGGTGCCACTCATGCCGCACAAGGATTTGCCAGAGTAACTGGTAAAACAGGTGTGGTTTTTGCAACTTCAGGACCCGGAGCCACCAATTTGATTACCGGTATTGCCGATGCCCAAATAGACTCAACACCCTTGGTATGTGTGACGGGGCAAGTAGCTTCTAATTTGTTAGGATCAGATGCTTTTCAAGAAACCGATATTGTGGGTATTTCTACGCCTGTAACCAAATGGAATTATCAAATTACAAGAGTTGAAGAAATTCCCGAAGTGTTTGCAAAAGCTTTTTATATAGCAAAATCGGGCAGACCCGGTCCCGTTCTTATAGATATTACAAAAGACGTACAATTTGAAGCGTTTGATTTTTCTTATAAAAAATGCGATAATATAAGAAGTTACCGTCCTGTTCCAAATGTCAATAGTAGCAAATTAAAACAAGCCGCGAACCTTATCAATC
>CAZGZH010000194.1:0-4236 GCA_964529645.1 uncultured Flavobacteriaceae bacterium | reverse complement strand
AATCCGAAAGATATTTATATCAAAAAACTGATAGCCGAAGGTATTATTGATATGCCTTTTGCCAATAAAATGACCTCAGATTTTAAAGCATTCCTCGATGGAGAATATCAAAAATCTAAAACTGATGACATGTCTGTGGTACATCCTTTTATGGCCGAAAAATGGGAAACTTATAAATATGACAGTTTAACCGATATTTTCAAAACTATTGATACAGCGGTTCCAAATGAAGTTTTAGAAAATGCTGTAAACACCCTATCTAAAGTACCAGAAGGCGTTAAATTTTTAAGAAAAGCAGAACGTATTTTAAAAGGACGCCATCACATGTTTTATGAAACTGATAAGTTAGATTGGAGTATGGGTGAGCTTTTGGCTTATGCCAGTTTGATGCAAGAAGGCTTTAATGTACGGATGTCTGGACAAGATGTAGAACGCGGTACTTTTTCGCACAGACATGCTATTTTACGTGATGAAAATTCAGAAAAGCGTATCAATTTATTGAATAAAATTCCGAATACTAAAGGAAAATCACGTATTTACAATTCGCTTTTATCAGAATATGGGGTTTTAGGATTTGAATACGGTTTCGCTATGGCAAACCCCGATACTTTAACCATTTGGGAAGCCCAATTTGGCGATTTTAGTAATGGGGCTCAAATTATATTCGACCAATATCTCAGTGCCGCCGAAGATAAATGGAAACAACAAAACGGTATTGTTGTGTTGTTACCTCATGGGTATGAAGGGCAAGGCGCCGAACATTCATCGGCGCGAATTGAACGCTTTTTACAATCGTGTGCCGTAGATAATATGACGGTTGCCAATTGTACAACGCCGGCTAATTTCTTTCACTTGTTGCGGCGTCAAATGAAACGCAATTTTAGAAAACCATTAATTGTATTTACGCCAAAGAGTTTGTTACGTCATCCACAAGCTGTGTCATCCGTTAAGGATTTAACAGAAGGCCAATTTGAAGAAGTTATAGACGACACTATCAGTCCCAAAAAGGTAACACAACTTGTTTTTTGCTCTGGGAAATTCTATTATGAGCTTATAACTGAACGCGAAATGCTTAAAAGAGAGGATGTTGCTTTTGTTAGAATTGAACAATTGTTCCCTTTACACAGAGAGAAATTATCAGAAATAATTGCTAAATATAAAAATGTGACACGTTATATGTGGGCACAAGAAGAACCTCAAAATATGGGGCCTTGGTCTTATATGTTGCAACATTTTACAGAAATTAAATTAGAAGTGGCCTCGCAAAAATTAAATGCAGCAACCGCTTCTGGCTCTAGTATGCGTTTTAAAAAACGTCATCAAGCCGTTATAAATAATGTATTTAAAAAATAAAATAAAAATAGTATCATGATTTTAGAAATGAAAGTGCCTTCACCGGGTGAGTCTATAACCGAAGTAGAAATTGCACAATGGTTGGTTGCCGATGGCGATTATGTAGAAAAAGATCAGGCTATAGCCGAAGTAGATTCAGACAAGGCAACACTCGAATTGCCTGCCGAAGAAAGTGGTATTATAACGCTTAAAGCCGAAGAGGGAGATGCTGTTGCTGTAGGCGCTGTGGTATGTTTAATTGATACAGATGCCGAAAAACCAGTTGGCAGTACGCCGTCTTCAGTTGCAAAAACAGCAGAAAACCCTGCGCCATCTAAGGTCAGTTCAGAAGTTGTAAAGGACTCATATGCTACGGGGACACCTTCGCCTGCCGCGAAAAAAATTCTTTCAGAAAAAGGTATAGAAGCATCCGACGTTAAAGGGACAGGTGTGTCTGGCCGCATTACAAAAGACGATGCCGTAAAAGCCGTGCCAAGTATGGGCACTGCAACAAATGACAATCGCAGTTCTGAGCGTAAAAAAATGTCAATGTTGCGTCGTAAATTGGCACAACGCTTGGTGGCTATAAAAAACGAAACGGCCATGTTGACTACTTTTAACGAAGTAGATATGAAGCCTATTTTCGATTTACGCAAGCAGTACAAAGAAGATTTTAAAGCCAAACACGGTGTGGGTCTGGGCTTTATGAGTTTCTTTACAAAAGCCGTTACACGTGCTTTAGAAATGTATCCCGACGTGAATTCTATGATAGATGGCGATTATCAAGTTAATTATAACTTTATAGATATTTCTATTGCTGTATCGGGTCCAAAAGGCTTAATGGTGCCTGTTATTCGCGATGCTTCTGAATTGACTTTTAGAGGGGTTGAAAGCGAAGTAAAGCGCTTGGCTATTCGTGCTCGTGACGGTCAAATTACCGTTGACGAAATGACGGGCGGTACTTTCACCATTACCAATGGTGGGGTTTTTGGCTCAATGTTATCGACGCCCATTATTAATCCGCCGCAAAGTGCTATTTTAGGCATGCACAATATAGTAGAACGTGCTGTGGTTGTCAATGGAGAAATTGTGATTCGCCCTATAATGTTCGTGGCCTTGTCTTATGACCACCGTATAATTGACGGTAAAGAATCAGTTGGTTTTTTGGTAGCTGTTAAAGAAGCCTTAGAAAATCCTGTAGAGATATTGATGGGTAATGATGTTAAAAAAGCTTTGGAGTTGTAGAGGAAGGTTTTAGAGTTACGTTTATTGAAGTTTTTGTTGAAAATTGAATAATTTTTCAAATATCTAATTATAATTCAATATGACAACACAAAGTGAAGCCAAATGAGCAACTGTTTCATTATCACTAACTTTTTGATTATTTGTAGCTTCATCAATACAGATTACTAAATTTTCTGCTCTTTTTTTTATAACATCTAGTGAAGTATTTTTATCAACAGTATTTGCGATAAAATCACCACAAGTAGCTAGTTTATTTCTTTTTGTGGCCTTTTTCCAATCAGAAATTTTTGATTTATGTAAAGAACCACCTTTATACCAAGCTTGTGAGGATGATTTTCTTTCTACATTATTGTCTTTGTTAGGATAATTATTACAGCTGATGAAAATAAAAAATCCTATTGCCAAAAATAATATTTTTCTCATTGTCAATCTAAATTTTAGTACTTGTAAGCAAAGCTAAGTTTTTTTCTAATACAAAAGCAATAAAAAGTTAAAGTATTTATAATAAAGTTTTTAAATAAGGTTTTATACATTATAAGCAGAAGTATTATTCTTTTGAAAAATATCAAAATAGGCTTTAAAAATATATTTTCTATTTCTTTTATAACCCGTTAACTCTTCCAGTATTTTTAAATCTACCAATTGTTTTATAAGTCTATTTGCTGTTGATGGCGCTATTTTTAAAAAAGAGGCTACAAATTTAGCATCTGTTATGGGTAGCTGGTAAAGTTGTTTAATTAATAGCTGCGCTTTTTCTATTTTACTTCCTAACTTGGGTAAGCTCTTTAATTCAATTTCTTCTTTTAAAGAAATAATGTTTTTAAATACTTGTATAGATTCCTTTGAAGTTTCTATAACTCCTACAAGAAAGAATTTTATCCATTGTGTTAAATTATTATGCGTTCTTGCTGATGTTAAATTATCATAATAATAACTTTTATTTTTTTCAAAAAAATCAGACAAATACAATGATGGTTTTCGTAATACGTCATTACTTACCAAATAAAGTGTTATTAATAACCGCCCTAATCTTCCATTACCATCAAGAAATGGGTGTATCGTTTCAAACTGATAATGAATTATTGCTACTTTGATTAAATGGGGAATTTGATATTCCATATTATGTGTAAATTTTTCAAAATCACTCATTAATTCGCCTATTTCTGAATGATGTGGTGGAATATAAATAGCATCTTTTAATGTGGCGCCAATCCAATTTTGACTTGTTCTATATTCTCCTGGAATCTTGTATTTTCCTCTTACCCCTGATAATAAGATTTTATGTGTATTCCTTATTAGTCTATTTGATATTGGTAATTTTTCTAATTCTTTTATTGAAAAATTAATGGCTTTTATGTAATTCTGTACTTCAGTCCAATCATCTCGCTTTTCAGGATTAATTTCTTCTTCTTTTACTAAAGCCTCTTCCATGTTTGTCTTTGTTCCCTCAATTCTACTTGATGTAGTTGCTTCTTTCAATATATGCATAGAAATAAAGAAATCAACATCTGGAATTATTTGAGAAAATGCATTTAACTCGCCAATTAGTCTATTTGCTTCTGCAAGTAATTTGTTTACCTCTGGAGATGAAATAACCCAACTATGATTAATTTTTGAAGGCGAAAATGATTGATATTCAATTTGCTTTATATTTTTACC
>CAZGZH010000193.1:0-4240 GCA_964529645.1 uncultured Flavobacteriaceae bacterium | reverse complement strand
TTAGGCGGTTGCCTTTGTCGTAAGTAAAATAACTCGATGCCCAACTGAGTCCTACCATAATTTTATTTTTAAAGCCACTAATAGACATTAAATGTACGGTTGACCAAATAAACCACGCCAAAATACCCCAAATATGCAATGTGCCAAAATCGGCTACAGCACTTTTTTTACCAATAGTAGCTAAAGAGCCTTTGTCTTTGTATTTAAATGGTTGCCATTGGGCTTTGGGTATCCTTAAATTTTTAGCCAAATGTGTCCCTTGCTGATTGGCTACCGGTGCCACCATAGGATGCCCCTTGGGATAGGCTTCAGTTTTCATCAAAGCTACATCGCCAATGGCAAAAATAGCGTCATAGCCTTTTACGGCGTTAAAAGCATCTACTTCTAACCTATTACCACGCTGAACTATATCGGGTTGTAAACCTTTTGGAAATGTCCCTTTTACACCTGCCGTCCATATTAAATTGGTTGTTTTAAGCGTTTTGCCGTTAGATAATTTTACAGTGAGACCGTCATAAGATTGAACCGCTACATCGCGATGGACGTACACCTTAAATCGCTCCAAATCTTTGAGTGCATTTTGAGACGATTTCTCACTCAACATCGGTAATATTTTGGGTGAAGCACTTATTAAATGAATCTTTAGCGGATAGTCTTTGAGCTCTGTATAATCTTTTGGGAAAACGTATTTTTTAAATTCGGCCAAAGCGCCTGCCATTTCTACACCGGCAGGTCCTGCTCCTACTATAACAACTGTGGTATTGGCTATTTTTTCTTCGGATAAGGACACGTCAACGGCGGTTTCGAGATGCTGTAAAATCATACTGCGTATAGCCAAAGCTTCGTGAATAGATTTTAAACCCACACTATTTTCAGCCACATCTTGCATGCCGTAAAAATTGTTGGTGCTTCCTGTGGCAATAACCAAATAATCGTAACGTAAAGTCCCTCTATCGGTTAAAACACATTTGTTTTGTGCTTGGATTTTTTGCACTTCGACCATCCTGAAAAATGTATTTTTATAATCGCGGACAATCTTACGTGTAGGAAACACAATAGCATCGGGCTCTAAACCACTGGTGGCTACTTGATACAACAAAGGCTGAAATTGGTGGAAGTTGTTTTTATCGAGTACAACAATTTGATATTGGGCATTTTTAAGTTTTTTAGCCAATTGCAAGCCAGCAAAGCCGGAGCCAATGATAACTAGCCGTGGCAAATTACTTTCGGGTATAAACAGTGGTAGTTGCGACATATTAAGAATTTTTCGATATGCCTTTGGTCTTTAAAAAAGTGCACTCTTTACAAGTCGCGGCACAAAGAAATGTTAATTATTACATTGTTTAACGCCATTTTTTTGCATAAAAAAACCACCCGAAGGTGGTTTTTAAGCTATAATCAAATTTATGATTAATTGGCTTCTACCATATCAAAATCGACCGTCATATCGCCTTGAGCTGTCATTTGCATGGTGCCCATATTGCTATCGTTTCCGGTGCTGTTCATAATATAACCATCGGCTTCAGCTGTAATAGTATAAGTGCCTGCAGGAATACCAATCATTTGATAATGACCCGTATCGTCTGTATGTGTTGATGTGTAAACTTCGCCATTTTGCATAAGGCTGATATTAACATCGGCTAAACCATCGGCACCCATATGTACAAATCCTGAGACAGTTCCTGTTTCGGCTAAATTAACAAAACGCATTGTGGGGTTAAAGGTAAATCCTGTCATACTCATCATACCATTACCCATACCTGAGCCCATGCCCGAAAAACTAACGCCTTCTAACATAAACGAATGGTCTATATCAACATCCATTAAAAATTCATTATCACTGCCCATTTGGACGCTTAAAAGATGATCTAAAGAAATATCGATACTTCCGGTACCGTCATTAAAACTCATACCTCCACCCATCATGCCACCTGACATATTAGAGGCGTTGGTTTCGTAAGTAAAGGTTTCGCCTGAATTCATTTGCATTTTTGTAGAAGATATGTACAAACGTACTGTATCGTAATCGCCCTCGGGAATAGTGGCTGCTGCCAAAACTTCTGTAATACCATTAACCATATTTAACATGTTAAAGGTTTTTGTTTCATTCATTATTACAACGAATGAATTGGGGTCTGATGCCAAACCTATTTCTACTTTATCTATGGTTATACTGGCTTCCATAAATTGATCGTAAGGCATTGGGGCATCTGTCAGTTTGATACTTATACTTCCTGCATTTGTATCTAAATTTGAATCTGTTGTTGAACAACTAGCATTTAGTGCTACTATAAATGCTAGTAAGATGTATTTTAAATTTTTCATTCTAATTTAATTTTTAATGTTTTGTTTTATTTTATTTTTTTGAACATTCAATGTCTTTTAGACCATCGCTATTTAAAAAAGTTTTTTTAATTCTATTATTTTTTTTTGATTTACTATGAAACCCTTAAAATCAGATTAAAAAAGATTGGTAGCAACACTGTATTTCAGTAATTTAAAAATAAATTATTAAAAAATTTGATAAAACAAAAAAACCACCCGAAGGTGGTTTTAAATTCAACAAATATTAATACAATTAGTTGGCTGATTGTAAAAATTCTGACATTTTATCAGCATCTTTAACAGTAAAGCCAGCTACTTTTTGCATATGATTAACTATAGCATCCCATTCTTCATCGTTATATGCTTTAGGAGAGGGGGCATTATGACATCTCAAGCAATTTTGTGCCCATAATTGTGCGCCTTGCTGAGATAAAGCTGCTTCGCTAGCAGTACAACTTGATAAGTTAATGGCTACTAATGCACCCACTACTATTATTCCTATAAATCCTATTAATTTTTTCATTTTATTTTGATTTTAAAAGTTAAATTATAGACCCATTACAAAGGTAAAACCAAATGCGTTGGCGTCGTTATTAATAATGTCATAGCCAAATTTAAAGGCTGAATTCCAACTCACCCAATAGTCAAAACCTATTGTATAACGTGTTTGATCGGCTCCCCAAGTTACTTCGTTTGGCACATTGAAGTTAGATATTCTATTTACTAATTCAATTTTAGAATCAGGTAACCTGTAGGCGAATTGTAAATAATAAGCAGAAGTACTATTGTTAAATGCTTGGTTTGGTACCTTAGTGCCTGGATAAGTAGCGTCACTAACTTTTTGATTATTGTATTGTCCTTTAAAGTCAAATTTACCAGCTTCAGTTTGTTTAACATAATCTAAATCAACAACAAACAGATTCACTTTAATATCAGTAGCGGCTCCATTTAAACTTGCTCTACTAGTATATGCTGATAAACCTAATTCAAAGGTTGAGTTTTTAAAAGGCAATATTCCTATTCTACCACCAATTGCTGGCGAACTATTAATGTCGCCTCCAGAATTATCCCATTCTACAGAACCATCATCATTTATACCAGGGCCATTTGTGGTGTATAAGTCGTAATTAAATCTAGTATCTCCTGCATAAAAACCACCTCTTATACCCATACCTAATTCGCTATCGCCTTGTAAACGTTTAATACCATTTACCTTATTTTGGATACCGATAGGGTTATTGATAGATTTATTTACCCAAGCTGGGTGTAATCTGGCTTGGTATGTGCCAAGTGGAGATAAAAATTTACCGCCGTAGATAGCTAAATTATCATTTATTTGATAATTGAATTCTGCAAACTCTAAAGCTAAAGCGCCATCCCAAGAGTCTTCTACTTCCAATTCTAATTCAGCATTAAAAGATAACTTATCATTAATTTTGTATACAAAAATGGGGTTGTAGGTGGCAGAAGTAAAACCTGCATGACCACCAGATGATTCATAATTTAATGTTGCATATCCTACTGCAGCAAAACTTTTTTGATTTTTTACATACTTAGTTGCACCATCTTGTGCAAATAAGGTAGTCATTCCAAAGAATAGCATTAAACTTATCGCTATTTTTAATTTTAGTTTCATTTTTTTCATTTTAATTAATTTTTAAAGGTTCTAATATAGTTAACAAGATCCCAACGTTGTTTTGGCGTTAAGATATCTTTGTAAGCAGCCATAGGTGACTTACCATTGGTCATTTTCCAAAATAAGGCACCGTCTGATTGTTTTTGAACAGATTCAGATGTAAAGTTTGCGGGTTTTGGTGATAAATAAATACCAGCAGATCCCTTTCCATTTCCTTTAGAACCATGACACATAAGACACTGAACTTTGTATAATTCTTTGCCTTTTTGTAATGATTCT
>CAZGZH010000192.1:0-4248 GCA_964529645.1 uncultured Flavobacteriaceae bacterium | reverse complement strand
ACGATGATTATTAATCTAACAGGATATTTAGAGTTTGTTTTATTTGATGTCCTCTTTTTGGCTTGTGTATTTTTAAAAGTACCATTTAATACCTCAAAAATAGCATCAGCACCTTTGTTTAAGCCAGCGTAATAATTGCCTTTTTTAAATTCGGGAATAATGATATTTCTAACTATTGTCCCATTTATGCCTGCTGTTAATTTAATTTCGGCACCATAACCTGGAGCTATCCATATTTTGCGTTCTTTTTCTGCTAAAAGAATGAGTACACCATTGTCTTTTTTAGCATCGCCAATGCCCCATTTTTGCGCCCAACGCGGTGTTAAAATCCCTATGCTTTCGCCTTTTATAGTATTAACTGTTACTATGACGATTTGAGTAGAGGTTGAATCGGAATAACGAATTAACTTATTTTTTAAATTTGCTTTTTGCGAGGGTGTTAATACCGAAGCATAATCGTAAACACTTGTTTGTAAACTTGGTTTTTTGGGGATTGTAAACTGACTAAAAACTACTTGAACAAATAGTAAGGCTACTAAAACAACAGAATATTTTTTAAGTTTTCTCATCATTATCCTTTAGAAATTTCGTCTGATAATTCGTTTATGTCGTCTGATTGATACGGAAAAAAAGTTTTTAATTTTTGTCCTACATCTAAGATGGCCAATTCAAGTCCTTTTGTAAATTCTTTTTTAGCAAAATGGGTGATTACAATTTCTTTAGTAGCATTCCAAAAACTATCTGTCACTTTATTGTGAATACCCTCATCGCCAATTATGGCAAATTGTTTACTCTCTGTTCCTACATAAAGTAATACGCCATTTCTAAGTGCCGTTTCGTGCATTTTTAAATCGTGAAAAACGTCTAAAGCACGATCCATTACAGGTTTATCTGAGCTCTTTTCTATATGGACACGCACTTCACCAGAAGTGTCTTTTTCTGCCCTTTTTATAGCGGCAATAAGCGTTTGTTCCTGTTCTTTTGTTAAGAATTCTTCAGCTTTAGGCATTAGTCTTTTTTGTCTGAATTAAAATCAAATTTTACATCAGGGGCTTTATCAGCACCTACTTCAGAATCAAAATAAACACGTCCTTCAAAGTTAAACAGGCCTGCTAAAATTGAATTTGGGAATGTCTTTACATGATTGTTATAAGGTTTTACAGCAGCGTTAAAACGGGTACGCGCTGTTAAAATCTGATTTTCGGTACTGGCCAATTCGTCTTGTAATTTTAAGAAATTCTGATTGGCTTTTAAATCGGGATAACGTTCTACAGTCACCAATAAACTTTTTAGTGCACCGCTCAAGCCACCCTGCACTTTATTAAATTGCGCCAATTGTTGCGGTGTAATATTGCTAGGATCTATCTGTACAGAAGTCGCTTTGGCACGGGCATTGATTACGGCTGTTAAAGTCGATTTTTCAAAATCGGCCGCCCCTTTTACGGTGTTTACTAAATTACCAATTAAATCGCTACGGCGTTGGTACGCTGTTTGTACATTGCCCCAACTCTCAGAGATATTTTCGTTTAATTTTACGGCTGTATTGTTAAAGCCTACAGCCCATCTATAGCCAGCAAAAGCTATGACGGCAATAATTAATACAGGAATTAGCCACTTTTTCATTTTGTTTTGATTTTAGTTTGTTAAATCTATTTATTAGTAATTAAATAGGATGATTTGTTACAAATTTAAGTAATAAATAATATAATTATACTTTTTACAGATTTTAAAATTTTATTTCAAGATTTGTCAATGCTGTCTTTAATTGCTTTGCATTTTTAAAATGAATACTTTTTAAACCAACACTTTCAGCCCCTTTTACATTGGGTAAACTATCATCAATAAAAATGGCATTTTTACGATTAATTTTAAAACGATTTAAACACAATTCGTAAATATCTTTATGGGGTTTGACCATTTTCTCTACACCCGAAACCAAGATACCTTCAAACAGTTTTAAGAAATCAAAGCGTTCTAAAGCGATATGAAAAGTTTCGGCACTCCAATTGGTCAGCGCATACAAGCGGTATTTTCCAGTAGCTTTTATGTCCTTTAAAACTTGAACTGTTTCTGGAATAGTGCCTTTGAGCATATCTTCCCAACGGTCGTAATATATCCGAATCCACTTTTCGTATTGTGGATATTGGGCTACTAATTCTTCTGTAGCTGTCGCCATTAATTTACCAGCATCTTGCTGTACATTCCATTGAGATGTACAGATAGTGTTTAAAAACCACTCTACTTTTTCGGTATCGTCTTCAAATACTTCGTCGTAAACATAACGCGGATTCCAATCGACTAAAACGCCGCCTAAATCGCATATAATAGTATCAATTTTAGCCATACTAATTGCTGTTCATCATTAAATAAGCTTTAATAAAAGCATCTATTTCGCCGTTCATCACGTCATCAACTTGTGCGGTTTCGCAACCTGTACGCACATCTTTTACCAATTTATAAGGATGCATGACATAATTGCGAATTTGTGAACCAAATTCGATGTTCTTTTTACTGGCTTCTATATCATCGCGTTTTGAACGCTGTTTTTGCAATTCAATTTCGTACAATTGCGATTTGAGCATTTGCATGGCCTTTTCGCGATTTTCTAACTGTGAGCGTGTTTCTGAATTTACCACCATAATTCCCGATGGTTTATGACGCAAAATAGCTTTGGTTTCTACTTTGTTTACATTTTGGCCACCTGCACCGCCCGAGCGTGCAAAATCCCACGTAATGTCGGCAGGATTAATGGTGATTTCTATACTGTCATCAGCTAAGGGATACACATATACAGAGGCAAAACTTGTATGACGTTTGGCATTGCTATCAAAAGGAGAGATGCGTACCAAGCGGTGGACACCGTTTTCGCCTTTTAAATACCCAAAAGCATAGGCACCTTCAATTTCTATGGTAACTGTTTTTATGCCCGCTACATCACCTTCTTGGTAATTGAGTTCTTTGATTTTAAAGCCTTGTTTTTCGCTCCACATTAAATACATGCGTAAGAGCATTTGTGCCCAATCGCAACTTTCTGTGCCGCCGGCTCCAGCTGTAATTTGCAAAACAGCACTCAGATTATCGCCCTCGTCAGAGAGCATATTTTTAAATTCTAATGCTTCAAGTGTCTTAAGCGTTTTTTCGAAAAGAGAATTTAATTCGGCATCAGAAGCTTCTCCTTCCTTATGAAAATCGTAAATAATATTTAAGTCTTCATTAAGGGTAACCAATGATTCATAATCTTCTACCCATTTTTTATTAGTTCTTAAAACACGCATTAACGCTTCTGCAGATTTAGGGTCATTCCAAAATGCGGGATTTGAAGCTTTTTCCTCATCATTACTAATAGTTATTTTTTTAGCCTCTATATTGAGATAGGATTTTAATTTTTCAACACGCGTGGTGATGTCTTTTATTTGATCTAGTGTAATCATAAGTTGGACAAAAATACGCTTATTCTTTAATTCTTTAACTGTTTTTTTTGCTCAGATAAACGCAAATTCTCTAAATTAGTAGACTCAAATTAAAATAATAATAAAAATGACCATAAATTTAATAAGCGACACCGTAACCATCCCTACACCCAAAATGTTGGCATTTATGATGAAAGCCAAAGTAGGCGATGATGTTTTTAATGCCGACCCAACTGTTATTGAACTTCAAAATAAAATAGCCAATATGTTTGGCAAAGAGGCCGCTTTGTTTTTTCCATCGGGAACGATGGCTAATCAGGTGGCCATAAATCTGCACACGCGTCCAGCAGAGCAACTCATTTGTGATAAATGGGCTCACGTGTATAATTTTGAAGGCGGTGGCGCGGCTTTTAATTCGGGGGTTTCGTGTTGTCTTTTAGATGGACATCGTGGCATGTTTACAGCGGCACAAGTTGAAGAAGCCATAACGAGTCCCGATAATATTCATTTGTCTTCAACAAGTTTGGTCGCTGTAGAAAACACCACTAATAAAGGTGGCGGCGCTTGTTGGGATATAGCAGAACTCAAAAAAATTAAAAAAGTATGCGAGGCTCATAATTTGGCGTATCATTTAGATGGGGCACGTTTGTTTAATGCCATGGTAGCCACTGGAAATAAACCAAAGCAATTTGGTGAATTGTTCGACACTATCTCTATTTGCTTGTCAAAAGGGTTGGGCGCACCTATAGGTTCCTTACTTTTAGGAACACAGGAAAACATCTTCAAAGCTTTTAAAATTAGAAAATTATTTGGTGGCGCTATGCGTCAGGTGGGCTAT
>CAZGZH010000191.1:0-4251 GCA_964529645.1 uncultured Flavobacteriaceae bacterium | reverse complement strand
CTATTGGCAAAGGCGTTTTACTACATAAATTAGCCATGGCGACCCATTGATTGGCTTTTATGGGTTGCTCTATAGAATGCAATTCAAAATCTGATAAACGCTTGAGTTTTTCTAAAGCTTCTTTTGGTTTAAAAGCCCCATTGGCATCTACTCTTAATGAGATATCTTTACTTGAAAATTCAGACCTTATAAATTTTAACAAATCTAATTCTGATTGAAAATCAATAGCCCCGATTTTTAATTTTATAGTTGTAAAACCCGTTATTAGCTTTTCTTTAATTTGCTGAAACATAAACTCTTTAGAACCCATCCAAATAAGGCCATTTATAGCAATGCCGTCATGTCCTTTGGTAAAATTTGATGGGAATAATTCGAATTTATCTTGTTGAGAAAGTGATAAAAAAGCTTGTTCCAATCCAAATTGGATAGATGGAAATGCTTTGAGTTTTAAAAGTAAAGCCACCTGTCCTAAATTAATATTTTGACAAACCCAATTCAGCTTTTCTTCATAATTAGGTACATCATCGGCGCTAAGCCCTTTAAACAAGCCGCACTCCCCTATTCCCCAATTATTTGCATCACCTAAGTGTAAAAAATAGGTGATTTTTGTATTTAAAATTCCTCTTGAAGTACCACTAGCTTGCTTAAATTGTAAAATATATTTTTTAAATGACGCTTTAATCATAATAGACAAATATACGATTTAGCTTGTATTAAGTTGTATCAAATAAAATAAAGAAAACTTGTAATTTTAGTAGAAAAACCATGACAAAATGTAAACTAATCAACTAAAAGATTAAAATGAAAAGGTTTAGCCTAGCCTTATTTTGTGTTTGCATAAGTTTAAGTTTGAATGCTCAAGAACTTAGAGGACGTGTTTTGGATTCTAAAACTCATGAACCCGTAGTTTTTGCAAACGTATATTTTAATGGCACCTACAAAGGGACTACTACAGATACTTTAGGCTATTTTAATTTAAAATTAAAGCCCAATGAACATTTGCCCTTAACTGTAAGTTTTGTAAGCTATTACTCTAGTGAAATTAACAATTATATACCCGGTAAATTTTTAAAAGTTTATTTAAGACCCAAAACTTTTGAACTCAGTACTATTGTTATTAAAAGTGGTAAAACAAGACGTAAATTAAAAGAACGCATTTTTAAACGCGAATTTTTAGGTACCAACCGCACAGCTCGTTATTGTATTATAGAAAATTTAGATGAAGTGCAACTTAAATATTCTAAAGACAAGTCAACTTTAAATGCTTTTACTAAAAAGCCTATTGTGATAAACAATACCTATTTGGGCTATAAAATTGACTACTTTTTAGACTACTTTTATTACAGGCACGACACAGTTTTTTTTCAAGGTGCTTTTTATTTTAAGGATAAAAAAATAAGCAATCCTGAAAAATTAAAAACAATCAAAGAACATCGTAAAGAAGTTTATTATGGCTCTAAAATGCACTTTATAAGGTCATTATACAATAATAAACTTAAAAAAGAAGGCTATAAAATTTTAGGGTACAACCGTTACAAGTACAACTACGACAGTATTATGACACATAAAAACAGTCACTATATAAATATAAAAAACCATATAAAAATAAATTTTAGGGGCAGAGAAGAATCTAACCTATTCCAATTAACAGATTCTATTTACATTTCCAAAAATGGTTACAACCATCCCTACGGCATCTTTTGGACCGGCTATATGGGCTCTCAAAGGTTGAGCGATTTACTCCCATTTGAATACAATCCTGATAAAGATTAAAATATTTTTCACAAAACTGTTACGCTGTTGCCACTACTACTACAATTATATTATTTTTGCAGGGCTTTTGCCCTCGTAGTTCAACGGATAGAATAGAAGTTTCCTAAACTTTAGATCTAGGTTCGATTCCTAGCGAGGGTACTTTAGTTTTTGGAACGATTATTGACGAAAAAATGAGCATACCATATCTAATCTCTATCCTAAAACATGAAACAGCTTTGTTTTATTTATTTTTTCTCTCTTATAAGTTTCACTATACAAGCCCAAATTATTAAAGGACGTGTTTTAGATAACAAAACACACAAACCCATAGTTTTTGCCAACATATATTTTAACGGCACTATTATTACAGGCTCTACAACAGATACACTAGGCTACTTTAGTTTAAAACGACAAGATAACCACATCCCTTTTTACGTTAGTTATATGGGCTATGAAACACGAAGAATACAAGACTATAATACCGATAAAAATCTAATAATTTATCTAAATCCCGCAGCTTTTAAACTGCCCTTTGTAGAATTAAAATACAGTAAAAGTTACAGACGAAAAAAGGAACGCATTTTTAAACGCGAATTTTTAGGTACTACAAGCTTAGCTCATTTCTGCACTATTGAAAATCTAAGTAAAATACGATTGGTTTTTTCTAAAGACAAAAAGACCCTCTATGGCTACAGTAATAAACCTATTGTTATAAATAACAAATACTTAGGTTATAAAATAAAGTATTATCTCAATCAATTTTATTATCGTAGAGATACTGTGTTTTTTCAAGGTTCCTACTATTTTAAAGAAAGTAAAATAACGGATTCTATTGCGCTTAAAAAAATTAAAAAACACAGAAAGTCTGTCTATCTAGGTTCTAAAATGCACTTTATAAGGGCGCTTTATAACAATAGATTAAAAGAAGAACGCTATACTGTTTTAGAAGGCAACCGCCTTAAATTTGTTGCCAATTCAATTCTTAATAAAAAGCGCAACAATTATATAAAAATTAAAGATTTTTTAATCATCTATTTTAGAGACGATGACGACATGGTTACAAAACTCTACCAATTAACCGACTCTATCTATATTTCTAAAAATGGCTACTACAGTCCCTATAGCATTCTTTGGAAAGGTTATATGGGTAACCAACGCATACCCGAGTTACTCCCTTTTAATTATGACCCCGAAAAAGATTAAAGTTAAACACTCTAGCATTTGTAAATCATTAAATCTATAAGTAAGCTATTCCTTTTTTTTAGCTGTATTTTTTTGTAATTTTAGGTATTCTATTTTTAGACTTTAACATGAAAAATACCATTGCTATAAGAATATTCGATTTTCTAAAAAACTATCCCCCATTCGATATTTTAGAAGAGGAACAACTCTCTAAGATTGCCGAACAGGTTAAGGTAGTATATGTTGAAAATGGTGAATCTGTTTTTAAAGAATCAGAAAAGCCAAAAGAAGATTTTTATGTGGTAAAAGAAGGCGCTATTGGCTTGTGCAGGCAAATGGAACAAGACACCATTTTAGTCGATATTTGTGATGAAGGCGATATCTTTGGCTTGCGGGCCTTAATTCAAGAAAATAATTATTTATTAAGTGCCAGAGCTAAAGAAGAATCAATACTTTATGCCATTTCTGTAGATATTTTAAAAGAAATAATTGAAACAAATAAGAAGGCTCATAAATTTATCCTGGCAAGTTATTCTACAAATATTCGCACAGCACAGGCACAAGGTAGTGTTCATGAAATTTTTGCCAATGAAGATGTTTTACAAGCAAACAAATCTAATTTAAACGACATACAAACAATAAACTACAGCAAAACACCCATAACCTGTAGTAAGTCTAAAAGTATTAAACAAGCCGCTCAAATAATGTGCACAAAGAGTGTTGGCTCTATTTTGGTTGTCGAAAACAACAAACCTAAGGGCATTATTACCGACAAAGATTTGCGCTTAAAAATAGCCACCGGATTAGTATCTATTGATGATAATGTAACCAAAATAATGTCGTCTCCAGTTATAACATCACCCGAAGGTATATCTACTGCCGAAGCTCAAATAGCGATGTTAAAACATAAAATTACACATTTGTGTATTACTAAAGACGGTACACCAGATTCAAAATTATTAGGTGTTTTATCTGAGCATGATATAGTTGTTTTACACGGCAATAACCCGTCTGTGCTTGTAAAGGAATTAAAACGTGCTAAAAATGTCAATACGCTCAGATATATCAAAGAAAAATCACACCAATTATTAAAAAGTTATATTTCTCAAGATGTTCCTATTTTATTTATTTTAAAAGTAATATCAGAAATTAATGACGTTATAACTCAAAAAGCTATTTTGCTTTCTATCAATGAAATGACGACAGAACTTCCTGTAAAATTTTCGTGGTTAGCATTGGGTAGTCAAGGACGTCACGAACAACTTTTAATAACAGATCAAGACAACTGTTTGGTTTTTGAAGATGTCTCTGATG
>CAZGZH010000190.1:0-4254 GCA_964529645.1 uncultured Flavobacteriaceae bacterium | reverse complement strand
TTTTTAGTCATTAAATTAAGTGCTATGAGAGAAATGGTGAAATTACCAATTTCTACTATTATGACCCGAAAAGTTATAACAGTTGGTGTAAACGACGATTTGAACAAAGCCTGTAGCTTGTTTAGAGAAAAAAAAATTAGACATTTGCCCGTTCTAAAAGGCGAAAGGTTGGTTGGTGTCTTGAGTTATAATGCAGTGATAAGGTTGAGCTTTTGTGAAGTTTACGACGATAAAAAAGATATTGACAATACTATTTTTAAATTATTAAAACTCAATCAGGTAATGGTTGATGACCCTATTAAAGTAAAACCCGATGACAGTATTAAAAAAGTAGCTAAAATCCTTATTAAAAACAAATTCCACGCTTTGCCTGTCGTAGAACATCGTAAATTAGTAGGTATTGTAAGTACTACAGATTTACTGAGATATTTAATTGCTAACTAAAAGTAGCGTTTACTTTATCGACAATTGTTTTTGCCAATTTAAAATTAGATTGATGTGTCCAGCCAGCAATATGTGGACTTAAAATAACTTTATCTGAAGCGATTAAGTATTGCATAGCTTTTGGTAATTCTGAATTAAATAAGCTTTCGAAAGAGGTTTTTTCGTACTCTAAAACATCTAAACAAGCCCCTAAAATTTTACCATTTTCTATAGCGTTTACCAAATCTTCTGTCACCACCGATTTTCCTCTAGCTGTGTTTATCAGATAAAAAGACTTTCTAAACCGATTGATAAAAGCATAATCAACCATGTTTTTTGTCAAATTTGTAAGCGGTGTATGCAGGCTTAAGACATCTGTTTCTTTAAAAAAAGTGTTTTGTGTAACTTGTGTTGCATTAGCGTCTCCAACATTAGGCAAAATATCGTAACAAATGACTTTTACATCAAAGCCTTTGAGTTTTTTGGCAAACGATTTACCCATATTACCATAGCCAATAATACCCACAGTTTTACCTTCTAGTTCTATACCACGATTTTCGGCTCTCAACCAAATACCTTTTCTTACTTCTTTATCAGCACGATTTAAATGATTTAAAAGACTTAACAACATACCTAAAGCATGTTCGCCTACAGCGTTCCTGTTACCTTCTGGAGCCGCAATAAGTTTAATGCCTTTCACCTTAGCATAAGCGGTATCTATATTTTCTAAACCAGCACCAACACGACCTATAAATTTTAAATCTGTAGCAGTGTTGATAAAGGTTTTATCAATATTAAACCGACTGCGAATAACAATACCTTGATATAAATGTATTTTTTTTTCAACATCTGATTTTGAAGATGTAAAATCTTCATCACAAGTATGACCTAGTTTCTCTAAACCTTCTTTTAAATAATCGTGATTACTATCCAGTAAAAGTATTTTCATATGTTAATTTTATGACGTAAAAGTAAAAAACCTCGAGATATAAATATCAAGAGGTTTTAATTTTTATTTGATTTTGAAGAGGTCTCGACTGCGCTCGACCTGACAATCTAATTATTCAATGCCTCAGCGCCACTGTAAACATTTGGCTTGCGCCTAATTGTTTAATGCTTCCGCACCATTTTAAATAATTTGGTTAACACCTAATTATTTAGCGCTTCCGCACCGCCAACAATTTCTAAGATTTCGTTGGTAATAGCTGCCTGACGGGCTTTATTGTAAGTTAGCAATAAATCGTCTCTCAATTCGGTAGCGTTGTCTGTGGCTTTATGCATAGCCGTCATACGGGCACCGTGTTCTGAAGCAAAAGAATCGCGAATAGCTTTATAAAGTTGCATCTTTAAAGATTTTGGCATCAATACAGAAACAATGTCCTTTTGGTTGGGCTCAAAAATATAATTGACATTACTATCACTCTCTGAAACGGTTGGTACAAGTGGTAAAAATTGTTCTATTTCTAATATTTGTGTGGCTGCATTTTTAAAGCGGTTGTACACAAATTCTATTTTATCAAACTTACCTTCGACAAAAAGCGCCATAAGCTCTTCTGCAATAAGATTTACATTTTCAAAATTAAGCGTATCGTATATCTCACTTTTATTAGCTAAAACCTCAAATTTTTTAGATAGAATATCGTGTCCTTTTTTACCAATAGCATAGATAGTAATTTCTTTACCAGCATATTTTTCTTGAGAAATACGGGTAATTTCTTTTATAACATTTGTATTAAAAGCACCACAAAGTCCTCTGTTAGAAGTTATAGCCACTAAAAGCACTTTATTTACGTCGCGCTGTTCTGTATAAACACTTTGTAAGTCTTCTGCATTGGCACTCAAATTTTGTAACAATTCTGTCAGTTTGTTAGCATAAGGGCGCATTTGAACAATGGCGTCTTGTGCCTTTTTTAACTTAGCAGCAGATACCATTTTCATGGCACTGGTAATCTGCATTGTCGATGCAATTGAAGATATTCTATTGCGTATTTCTTTTAAGTTTGCCATTTTTTTTAATTATGAATTTAGAATTCTGAATTCAGAATTAATATTTAGAAGCTAATTCAGCTGCTACTTTTTCTACAGTTTTAATTGCCTCATCAGTTAATTTACCTTCTTTAAAAGATTGTAAAACATCTGGGTGTTTAGTATTTAAATAAACCAAGAAATCGCTTTCAAATTCTTTTACTTTATTTACAGGTACTTTTCTCAATAAATCTTTAGAACCAGCATAAATAATAGCTACCTGATTTTCTACTGTATAAGGGTCGTTTTGAGCTTGTTTTAATATCTCAACATTGCGTTTACCTTTTTCAATAACATTCATAGTCGCAGCATCAAGGTCAGATCCAAACTTAGCAAATGCCTCTAATTCGCGGTATTGCGCTTGGTCTAATTTTAAAGTACCAGCCACTTTTTTCATAGATTTAATCTGAGCCGATCCACCCACACGCGATACAGAAATACCGACGTTAATGGCAGGACGTACGCCAGAGTTAAATAAATCTGATTCTAAGAAAATTTGCCCATCAGTAATAGAAATTACATTTGTTGGGATATAAGCCGAAACATCACCTGCTTGCGTTTCAATAATGGGCAATGCCGTTAAAGAACCCCCACCTTTAATCATAGGTCTAATAGATTCAGGGACATCATTCATTTGCTTGGCTATAGTATTATCTTTAATAATCTTAGCAGCACGTTCTAACAAACGAGAGTGTAAGTAAAATACGTCACCTGGATAAGCCTCACGTCCTGGTGGACGTCTTAAAAGCAATGAAATTTCTCTATAAGCTACCGCTTGTTTAGATAAATCGTCATATATAATTAATGCAGGGCGACCTGAATCTCTAAAATATTCGCCAATGGCGGCTCCAGCAAAAGGGGCATAAACTTGCATAGGAGCAGGGTCGGCAGCACTGGCACAAACTATAGTTGTATAAGCAAGAGCACCACGTTCATCTAGCATTTTAGCAATACCAGCAACTGTAGAGGCTTTTTGGCCGATAGCAACATAAATACAATAAACAGGAGTGCCTGCATCGTAAAATTCTTTTTGATTTAAAATGGTATCAATTGCTACGGTAGATTTACCTGTTTGGCGGTCGCCAATAATTAATTCACGTTGCCCACGTCCAATAGGAATCATAGCGTCAATAGCTTTAATACCTGTTTGAAGCGGTTCTGTTACAGGTTCGCGAAAGATTACACCTGGCGCTTTACGTTCTAATGGCATTTCGAAAGTTTCGCCTTCAATAGGGCCTTTACCGTCAATTGGTAAGCCTAATGTATCTACAACACGACCTACGATACCTTCACCTACGCGCAAAGAAGCAATACGTTCAGTTCTTTTAACAGTTGAGCCTTCTTTTATATCTGAAGGATCTCCTAAAAGTACAACACCTACATTATCTTCTTCTAAATTAAGAACAATGGCTTCTAAGCCACTTTCAAACTCTACCAATTCGCCATATTGTACGTTAGATAATCCGTAAACACGGGCAATACCATCACCTACTTGTAGTACAGTTCCTACTTCGTCTAAAGAAGCTTTGGCCTCGTATCCTGTGAGTTGTTCTTTTAAAATTGCTGATACTTCAGCTGGTTTAACTTCTGCCATAATTATTTATTTTTCTTTTAAATAATGATTTTAAAATTTTGGGATATAATGATTGTCTTCAAATTCTCTTTTGAGGAGATTTAATTTACCGTTAATACTCGCATCGTATTGCAAATCGCCAATACGTAAAATAAAGCCCCCAATTAAATCGGGATTTACAGCATTTTTGATGGTAACAGCTTTACCGGTAAGACTTTTAATTTTTTCTAATA
>CAZGZH010000189.1:0-4257 GCA_964529645.1 uncultured Flavobacteriaceae bacterium | reverse complement strand
CTCTATAATGCTTGCAATTTAAAAAAATTGTGTCTAAGTATAAATATAATGTTACAAAATACTAACTTGTTCGTCGTAATAGAGAAACCAAACTTAAAAAAATACTAGTCAATGCAACAAGCCGCTTTTTTACAATTAGTTATGCCTTTTAAAGATAAGGTATATCGTTTGGCAAAACGCTTGCTTGTGTCTAGTGATGAGGCAGAAGATGCCACACAAGAGCTTATTTTAAAGCTGTGGCAAAAAAAAGAATCGTTAAAGAACTATAAAAATGTGGAAGCTTATGCTATGACAATGACAAAAAATTACTGTTTCGATCAGTTAAAATCTAAAAGAGCAGATAACTTGACATTAGTACACAGTAATTTTACGAATAGTGACACATCTTTAGAAAAGATAATTGAATTAAAAGACAGCGTTAATCGTGTACATCAAATAATAGAAGGATTGACAGAACAACAAAAATTAATCATACAATTAAGAGACGTAGAACAGTATGACTTTGATGAAATTGCCGAAATTGTAGGAATAAAACCAACAGCTATTCGGGTCGCTTTATCAAGAGCAAGGAAATCAGTAAAAGAACAACTTATAAAAAAACATCAATATGGAATTAGTTAATATTGAAAAATTGTTAGAAAAGTATTTTGAAGGGGAAACAAGCCTTGAACAAGAGGCAGAATTGAGGCGCTATTTTACATCACATAAGGTACCCGCTCATTTAGAAGCCTATCAAGACCTATTTGGTTATTTTGAATCCAAAGCAAGTGAGTCTTTTAAAAAGCCCCTTTTGCCAGTAAAAAAAGCCAAATTATCTTATAAATGGTTGTCTGTAGCGGCTTCTATCGCGCTTTTAATCAGTGTGTTTATTTACAATAAAAATGAAACTAAAAAAGAACAATTAGCACAAAGCTACCAAAGTACACAACAAGCTTTGCAACTCATTTCTAAAAGCCTAAACAAAGGTGCTTTTGCAATGGCACAACTACAAGAATTTGAAAAAACAAAAACAAAAGTCTTTAAAGAAAAAAACAATAAATAAATTTAATAATAACAATTAAAATCCTAGAAATAATGAAAAATAAAACACTTAAAACATTTGTAATAGGCTTTGTATTAGCCCTTTTACCACTATCTACATTTGCACAATCTGTCTTTGATAAATTTGAAGATATGGATGATGTTAAAATTGTAGTCGTTAATAAATCGGCTTTTAGCCTTATGAGTTCTATAGGGCAAGAATCAGATGCCGAATATTTTAGTCTCATCAAAGGATTAAACGAACTCAAAGTTTTTGCCACAGAAAATCAAGACATTGCCAAGAAAATGCAAACAACTTTTAATGCTTATTTAAAAAAGAGTAAACTCACCGAATTGATGCGTGTTAAAGATGGTAATAACGTAGTTAAAATATATGTTAAGCAAACAAAAGACCCCAATTTTGTCAAAGAGTTGTTGATGTATGTTAATGCGACAGAAAATGGCAAAAAACAAGGCGTAATTGTTTCTTTAACGGGTACTATTGATCTTAAAAAAGTATCAAAATTAACAGCTAAAATGAATATACCTGGTGGTGAACATTTTAAAGATATCAAAACTAAAAAACAGAAATAATGGTAAAAATTATAAACTATCTGGCTTTGTTAATTATCGCCATAATTTTGGCTGTCTCTTGTACAAATGATAGCGATTTACAAAACTATTTCGTTAATCATCAAGACGATGCTAATTTTATAGCCCTAGATATTCCTTCAAGTATATTAGGAGATACCAATGGCGTTTCTGATGAAGTAAAAGAAGCTGTGCATTCGTTTAAAAAATTAAATGTTTTAGCCTTAAAATTGAATGATGATAATAGAGATGTTTACAAAAAAGAACGTACTGCTATTAAAAAAATGCTCACCAAAAAACAGTTTAAAGATTTAGTGCGCTTTAAGGATAATAACAATATGGTTATCATTAAATATTTAGGCACAGAAACCAGTGTTGATCAATTAATAATTTTTGGCTATGCAAATGATAAAGGTTTGGCTTTGGTCCGTGTTTTAGGTGATAAAATGGATATTAAAAAAGCTTTTAAATTAGTAAAACTTGCTAGAAGTGGTAAAGTAGATACCTCGAAAATAAAAGCCTTAGAAGGATTGTTTTAAAATATAACACCCTTACTAACCTACTTTTAAAACCACGCTACGGCGTGGTTTTTTTTAACAAACAATTAAAAAATTGTTATTTCAGAATAATTTATATTTGACCTTTTAAAAATTATAAATATGAGAATGTCCAAAAAAACCATCCTATTTGCTTTGCTAACTTTATTCCTTACTGTTGGTATTGCCCAAACAAAAACCACTAATCCATATCGCGCTGAGCGTACTAAAATAAACGATTTAGTACATACAAAACTAAAAGTGTCGTTTAATTTTGCCAAAAGCCAAATGAACGGCGAAGCATGGATTACACTCGAACCGCACTTTTATCCCACAAATCAAGTCGTCTTAGACGCTAAAGCGATGTTGATTGATAATGTATCAAAAGATGGTGTTGCTTTAAAATATACTTATAAAAAGAATAAATTAACCATCGCTCTTGGAAATACTTATGCTAAAGGCGAAAAATACACTGTCTATATCAAATACATAGCCAGACCCGAAGAAGTAAAACAAAAAGGGAGTAAGGCCATTACAGATGCTAAGGGGCTTTACTTTATTGATCCAACAGAAACAGATCCCGATAAACCCACACAAATATGGACACAAGGTGAAACCGAAGCCAATTCGGTTTGGTTTCCCACTTTAGACACACCTAATCAGAAATCAACTGAAGAGATTTATATGACGGTACCGTCTAAATTTGTAACACTATCTAATGGTATATTGGAAAGTCAGACACCAAATGCCGATGGGACAAGAACAGATTATTGGAAAATGGATTTACCACACGCCCCATATTTGTTTTTTATGGGTGTAGGCGAATACGAAATAGTAAAAGACAGTTGGAAAGGACGTGACGTTAATTATTACGTTTCTAAAAAATATGCGCCGTATGCCAAACAAATATTTGGATTAACCCCAGAGATGATTCAGTTTTTTTCAGACAGGTTAGGTGTTGAATACGCATGGCCAAAATACGATCAAATTGTTGGTACAGATTACGTAAGTGGTGCTATGGAAAATACAACTGCTGTTTTGCACCAAGAATCAGCTTATCAAGTGCCTGGTCAATTAATAGATGAAAACAGATGGGAAGATGTTATTTCTCACGAGCTTTTTCACCATTGGTTTGGCGATTTGGTTACAACAGAAAGTTGGTCTAACCTCACTGTAAACGAATCGTTTGCCAATTACAGTGAATATTTATGGCGCGAATATAAATACGGCAAAGATCACGCCGATGCACAGCGGTATAAAGATTTACAAGGTTATTTTAACAGTAAGAGTGAAAGTAAAAATTTAGTCAGATTCCACTACGGTGATAAGGAAGACATGTTTGACGCTGTGACTTATAACAAAGGAGGTTATATTTTGCATATGCTTAGAAATTATTTAGGTGATGATGCCTTCTTTGCAGGATTAAAGAAATATCTCGACGATAATAAATTCGGAACAGGCGAAGCACAACAATTGCGTTTGGCTTTAGAAGCCGTAAGTGGTAAAGACCTCAACTGGTTTTTTAATCAGTGGTATTATGGCAGTGGTCATATCAAGTTAGATGTTTCGTATAAATATGATGCTTCTACAAAGAAAGTATCTTTACACCTCAAGCAAAATGACAAAACTTTTTCGTTTCCTCTAAAAATAGATGTTTATACAGCAAATGGTGTAAAACACTACGATTTGTGGATAGATAAAGAAAAACGAGATTTGAGCTTTACTACAGACAGTGCCCCTTTGCTAATAGATGTAGATCCAGAAAAAGATTTGCTCATGCAAGTTACAGACACTTCAAAAACTGTAGCACAATACAGTTATCAATATAAACATGTCAAATCTTATGAAGCTAGGAGGAAAGCTATAGCGGTATTAGGCAAACACCAAGACGATAAAGAAGCTTATGCAACTTTAACAACTGCCTTAAACGATCGTTATTTTGGGTTAAGAGAAATGGCTCTAGGTATTATTGATTTGGATAAATCTGAGAAAAAAGTCATAAAAACGATTGAAAAGTTAGCTAAAAACGATCCAAAAACCTTGGTGCAAGCCAGTGCTATAAGTGCTTTATCATCGTTAAAAGACAAACGCTTTAAAAAGTTATTTATCA